>NZ_JBSFEO010000011.1:0-259832 GCF_053594475.1 Embleya sp. NPDC001921 | reverse complement strand
GAATACTGCTTGGCATGGACGCACTCCTCACCGCACTGGCCGATCCGGCCCGATGGCGGCTCGTGAGCCTGCTGGCCGAGCGACCCCGCTCGGCGCGGCTCGGGCGGCGGCGCCGAGCGGGACGGCGGTCAGCGGGACCGGCCGACCACCTTCGGCGCGTCCGGGCGGAGCACCATCAGGGCCGCGTCGTCGGTGAGCCGGTCGCCCACGTGTGCCAGCAGCGCCTGCTGCAGCAGGGTGAGCAGCTCGTGCGCGGGCAGGTTCGGATCGGCGTTCGCGGCGATCCACTCGCGGAGCGGAAAGAACCGGCCTCGGGCGTCCCGGGCCTCGGTGGTGCCGTCCGTGTACAGCAGCAGCGACTCGTCCGGCGCCATCCGGAACCGGTAGGCCGACGCCCGCTCGTCGCCGGGAATCAGGCCCGCCAGGCCGAGCGGCAGCTCGGGCGCCACAGCGAGCCAGCGCACGCCGGACGGGCCGATCAACGCGGGCGGCTCGTGGCCGTAGTTGACCAGCTCGACCAGGCCGTCCGGGCCGAACTGGGCGATCAGCGCGGTGGCGAACCAGTCCGTGTCCGGCTCGCCGAGCAGCACCTGATTGCGGCCGAACCGTTCCAGCCCCTCGCCCATCCGCCACCCGACCTGCCACAGGTCCGACGTCGTGAACGCCGCCTCGCTGAACGTGCCGACCAGGGCCGCGCTCGCGCCGACCGCGGTCAGCCCCTTGCCCTGCACGTCGGCGATGAACGCGCGCGTACCGTACGGCGTGGCCACCACGTCGTACACGTCGCCGCCCACCTCCGCGTCCCGCTCCGCCGCCAGATAGCTGCGCGCCACCCGGACCCCGCCCACCACCGGCGGCGCGGGCGGCAGCAGCGCGCGCTGGACGTGCTCGACCACATTGCCCAGCCGGGACACCCGCTCCTGCAGGCGGGTCCGCAACAACACCGCCGCCACCGCGATCGCGCCACCCAGCACGACCACCACGAACCCCGCCCAGTCGTGCTCGTAGCCGGTCGGCGCCAACCACGGGTCCAGCACCAGGAACGTCAGCGTCGCGAGCACCGCGTAGACGACCGTGGCGCGCACCGAACTCAGGCTCGACGCGGTCATCGGCACCAGACACAACATCGTGTCGGTGCGAAACTCGTCGGGTGTGCCGAAGTCGACGGCCACGATCACGACGTACAGCAGGGCCGGCAGCAGCGGGATCAACCACCGCATCGGCCGCGCGCCACCCACGCCGTTCGCACCGCCCACGCCGCCCGCGCCGCCCGTGGCGACCACCGGGGCCTCGCTCATGCCGGGGTCTCACTCATCGGGAAGGCACCGTCCTGGATCACCCGGGGTGGGCCGGTCGTCGGGCATCGGTCGTCGGGCAGGGCATCGGGCCTGTCGTCGGTCATTGGTCGTCGGCCTCCCGAGCCCTTTCCCGATCCGACCCGCGCCCAGCTACGCCACACGGTTGATCATTCCGGCCGGCCGGCCCTCCTCGTCCTCCTCCGCCGCGCCGCCGAAACGCGCGGCCGCGCGGCGGAATGCCGCCGGCGTCACAGGAGTTGCGGAGCGCGGTGCGGGCCTGGCCGAACACGGCGCGGACCGGGTGCCCACCGACCCCGCCGAACTGCTCGGCCGACGAGTCCGCGGCAAGGCGGTGCTTACCCTGGGCCGACCCCGTGCCGACCCCAACTCCCCGAGCGGATCCGGCCGATCGCGGGGCCGGCGCCGGCGCCGCTCAGCGATAGCCGGTCTGGTCGGCCGGCAGCCCCGGATCCTGGACCTCGACCAGGTAGCGCCACGCGTCGGGCCGGCTGCCGTCCAGGTCGGTGAAGCCGTACACGCCCGCGAGTTGCCCGCTGGAGAGGGACTGCCCGTTCCAGCGGGCCACTTCGGGGTCGCCGGCCAGCGCCACCACGGCCCGGCCGACGTAGGCGGGGGATTCCGAGATGCCGAAGTGCGGTTGGATCTTCGTGCCCTCCCGCCAGTTCGCCTCGGTCACCCCGTAGTTGTCGAGCATCATCTCCGACCGCAACCACCCGGGAGTCAGCGCGACGGCGGTCGCCCCGCGCGACCCCAGCTCGTGGCCGAGCGCGAAGGCCATCCGCAACACGGACGACTTGGCCAGGTCGTAGAAGAAGGACACGCGATAGTTGTCCCGGTTGTACTCGCCGGTGCCGTCGGTCATCTCCACCACCAGGCCGCCGGGCCGGCGCAACAGCAGCGGCAGCGCGAAGTGGTTGGTGATCGCGTGCGTCTCCACCGCGAGCCGGAGCAGCCGCAGCCCGTCGTCCAGGTCGTGCTCCCACACCGGGGTGTCCCACGCGAACAGCTTCTCGCCGCCCCAGATGTCGTTGACCAGCACGTCCAGCCGACCCTGCTCGGCCTCGATCCGGGCGATCAGCGCCCGTACCCGCTCCGGATCCAGATGGTCCGTGGGTACCGCGACACCGCGACCGCCCGCCGCGGTCACCAGGTCGGCGGTGTCCTCGATGGTCTCGGGACGGTCGTACTCGGAGCGCCGCTCGCGGGTGCTGCGCCCGGTCACGTACACGGTCGCACCGGCCGCGCCGAGTTCGACCGCGATCCCGCGCCCGGCGCCTCGGGTGGCCCCGGCCACCAGGGCGACCCTGCCCTGGAGCGTGCTCGTGGACATGGTGATTCCTTTCGACCCGGCGACTCGTTCGGATCGACTCCGCCCGCCGGCCTTCCCCGCGTGCCCGCGAACGCGTGCGAGTACTCGACCCAAGGGAAACACCTACAGTCGCAAGCCCCTCCGACATGTAGCGTCCGGTCATGCGTTCCGGCATCTGCACGAAATGCGGCCAGGCGAGCGTGGTCCGGCGCGTGGGCGGCCTGCGCAGCGGCGCGGTGGACATCGTGGCGTGGATCGGTTTCGCCACGTGGCGCAAGACCCGCGCGACGCACTACGTGTGCACGGGTTGCGGCTTCTACGAGGTGTACCTCACCAAACCCGAGACCCTCGCCGCCGTCGCCCGGGCCTGGGAACCCTGCCCGCCCAGGCCGTCCACGCCACCGCGTCCACCACACCCGCCCGACCGGTGAGATCCGATGCCGAGGGGAGAACCGCTTCGGGAGGCGGGTTCACCGGCCGTACCCGGTGAACCGACCGCCGCGTTCGGGGATGCTCGGGCGCGATGCACCGTCCGAACGCGGCGGCCATACCCGCACCATGAAACAGGGGGCGCCGCGCCGCGCGGCCTTTCGCGTCACCCGCACGGCGGAGTCGAGTGACCGAGTCCACCCGAACGCGTGGCCGCGCGCCCCTGGCGCGCCGCGTGGTGCGCACCGGACCGCGCCCGGTGGGCGGGCCGAGCCGTGGGCGGACGAACCGTGACGGGGACGAACCGTGACGGGGACGAGCCGCGGGGCGGACGAGCCGTGGGGCGGACGACGCGTGGGGCGTACCACCCATGGGCGCCGGAACCCGGGCCGTGCGACTCGCCGGGGTCGAGTCCGGACGGCCGTCAGCCCGCCGGCGCCAACCCCGACTCCAGCGGGTTGTCCAGCAGGCGGGCGAAGGCCAACTCGGCCGCGCCGTACAGCGGGGCGTCGTCGCCCAGCGCGGCCGTGCGCAGCTTGAGGTGCTCGCGGGTGACCGCCAGCGAGGTCCGGTTGAGCCGACTGCGTACCTGTGCGGCGGTGGCCAGGTACACCTCGCGCAGCGTCCCGCCGAACACCACCATCTGGGGGTTGAGGATGTTGACCAGGTTGGCCACACCCAGGCCGAGCCAGTCGCCGACTCGGCGCAGACCCTCCTCGGCGTCCTGATCGCCGCGCGCCGCCGAGTCGGCGAGCCCGCCGATCGCGTGCTTGGCGGTGCCGCGAGTGAGCGCGAACTCGCCGATCTCGGTCTCCCAGCAGCCGCGCGAGCCGCACCGACACGGCCGGCCATCCGGGTTGACCACCATGTGCCCGACCTCGCCCGCGTACCCGTCCCCGCCGGTCACCGGCCGCCCCGCGGACAGGATGCCGCCGCCTATGCACACGTCGCCGTGCAGGTAGATCACGTCGTCACAGCCCACCGCGGCGCCCCGGGTGTGCTCGGCGAGCACCCCCAGATCGGCGTCGTTGCCGACCGTGACCACCGTGCCGATCGCCGCCGACAACCGCTCGCCCAGCGGCTCGTCGCGCCAATCCGGGGTGGGCCCCTCGGGGATGGTGCCGTCCGAGCCGCGCACCATCGCGCACACCGCGACACCGCCGCCCACGCACACCCCGTCGCGCGGCGTGGTCAGCCGCATCTGCGCGACGAACCCGCCGAGCGCGTCGGCCACCTCCTTGGGCGAGAACCCGCTGCCGGGACGTTGCAGTTCGCGGCGATCCAGGATCACCCCGCCGAGCCCGACCCGGGCCGCGACCACCCGGTCCACGCCGATCGTGAACGCGTACACGTACACCCGCTGCGACTGCGCCCGGACCACCAGCGAGGGCCGGCCCCGCCCGCCGCCCGAGGTGTCCCGCGGGGCCTCCTCGACGATCAGCCCCGCCGCCGCCAGGTCGGCGGTCAGCGCGCCGATGGTGCTGCGGTTGAGCCCCATGCCCGCGGTCAACTGGGCCCGTGAGGTGGGGCCGAGCACGTGCACGTGGCGAAGCAGCGCCCCCAGGTTCTGCCTGCGGATGTCCTCCTGGGTGGGCGCTGCGCGCATGGGGCTGCGGACCCTGCCTTTCTCATCCGTGGCGTCGATCGAGGGGGAGGGCGGCGTCACCGCAGCCCGGCGGCTTCGGCCCGCCGCCGCGACAGGGCGTCGACCCCGGCGGCGAGGAGCAGCACGACGCCGGTCACAACGTACTTGACGCCGGCGCTGTACCCCATGAGCCCCATGCCGTTGTCGATCACCGCGACCACCGCCCCGCCGAGTACCGCGTCCAACACCCGTCCCTTGCCGCCGAACAGGCTGGTGCCGCCGATCACCGCGGCGCCCACCGCGTACAACAGCACGTTGCTGCCACCGGTGTTGGAGTCCACCGAGTTGGCCCGCGACGCGGCGACGATGCCGCCGATCGCGGCCATCGTGGAACAGATCACGAACGCCGATATGCGTACCCGGTCCACATTGATGCCGGCCCGGCGGGCCGCCTCGCGATTGCCGCCGACCGCGTACAGGCTCAACCCGTACGGCGTGCGGCGCAGCACGAACGTGCCCACCAGCAACAGCACCACCAGGACCGGCACCACGATCGGCACGCCGCGCAGCGAGGAGATCACCACGTTGCGGCTGCGCTCCTGGTTGAGCACGTACACCGCGAGGCCGACCAGAACGGCCAGCGTGCCGACCCGGATCCCGGTGATCGCGATCGGTTCGGCGCTCAGGCCCCGCCGCATCCGGTTGCGATTGCGGCGCAGTTGCAGTGCCGCGTACCCGCCCACGGTCGCGGCGGCCAGCAGCCAGCCGACGATCGGCGCGAGATTGCGGTTGGAGATGGCCAGGATGGTCGAGTCGCGTACCGGCACGTTGGTGCCGCCCTTGACCAGGAGCAGCGACACGCCCTGGAAGGCCAGGAAGGCGCCGAGGGTGACCACGAAGGAGGGGATGCCGACCTTGGCCACCAGTACGCCGAGCACCAGGCCGATCACCGCGCCGACGACCAGGGCGGCGAGCACGCCCGCGTACCACGGCCAACCGTGTTCGGTCAGCAACACCGCGAGCACCGCGGCACAGACCCCGCTGGCGAAGCCCGCGGACAGGTCGATCTCGCCCAGTACCAGGACGAAGATCAATCCCATGGCGATCACGGTGACCGCGGCGCCCTGGGTGAACAGGTTGGCGAAGTTGCCCGCGCTCAGGAACCTCGGGCGCATGATCGCGAATACCGTGCACAGCACCACCAGACCGAGCACGGCGGGCATCGCGCCGGTGTCGCCGCCGCGCAGTCGGGCGACGTAGTCCTTGATGTGCGTGACCACCGGCGACGCGGGCGCATCGGACTCGCTCTTCTCGGCGAGAGGCAGGACGCTGCTCGTCATCGGTTCACTCCGTTTCGACCCGCGCCGGGACCGAGTGCCTCGGTCTGCCCCGACGTGATGAGTTCGACGATCTGGGAATGGGTGATCTCGCTCGTGCTCACCTGGGCGGCGGTACGGCCCAGGTAGAGCACCGCGATTCGGTCGGCGACCGCGAACACGTCGTTCATGTTGTGCGAGATGAGCACGACGGCGAGGCCGTTGTCGGCCAGCCGGCGGACCAGTTCGAGCACCTGCGCGGTCTGCGAGACGCCGAGCGCGGCGGTGGGTTCGTCCAGGACGACCACCTTGCTGTTCCACAACACGGCCTTGGCGATCGCCACGGTCTGGCGCTGGCCGCCGGAGAGGCTGGAGACGCGCTGGCGGATCGAGGAGACGGTGCGTACAGAGAGGCCGGCCAGGGTCTCCTCGGCGATCTGCTCCATGCTGTCCTCGTCCAGCACCCAGCCGCGCCGGCGTTCCCGACCGAGGAACATGTTCTGCACGATGTCGAGGTTGTCGCACAGGGCGAGGTCCTGGTAGACGATCTCGACGCCGAGTTCGGAGGCGTCGCGGGGGCTGTTCACGGTGACCGGCGCGCCGTCGAAGAAGTACTCGCCGGAGTCGGCGGTGTGGATGCCGCCGATGCATTTGACCAGGGTCGACTTGCCCGCGCCGTTGTCGCCGACGAGCGCGGTCACCTGACCCTCGTACACGGACAGGTCCACGTCGCGCAGCACGTGCACGGCGCCGAAACTCTTGTTGATGCCGCGCAGTTCGAGCACGGGATCGGCCGCGGGCGGCGGGGCGGGGGTGGGGGACAGGGCCACGATGCGGGCTCCTCGCGTCGGGGTGGCGGCAGGGTGCGCGCCGGCCGGAACCGACCCTCGTGGGTGTCGGTTCCGGCTCGACTACGCGGACCGGGTGGCTAGTTGATGCCGAACTCGGTGCACTTGGCGGCGTACGCTCCGGTGCACAGGGTGTCCTTGGTGACGTAGCCGTCGGCGACCACGTCCTTGACGTTCTCCTTGTAGATGGCCAGCGGCTCCAGCAGTACGGACGGCACGTCGCGTTTGCCCTCGGGGTCGCGGACGGTGGCGGGCACGGTCGGCTTCTGGCCCTTGGCCAACGCGACCGCCAGTGCGGAGACCGCGTCGGCCTCCTTCTTGATCGCCTTGTACACCGTCATGCACTGGTCGCCGACCAGGATGTTCTGCAGCGCGGTGGTCTCCGCGTCCTGCCCGGTGACCGGGACCTTGCCGTTGAGCTTCTGCTTCTTGAGGATCGAGATCGCGGCGTTGCCCAGGCCGTCGTTGGCGGCCACCACGCCGGAGATGTTCGGCGACTGGGTGAGCATCTGCTCGAACATGTTGGCGCCCTCGGTGTTGTTCCAGTCCGGGACGGCCTGGTCCGGGCCCTTGACGTACTCGCCGGAGTCGAACTTCGGCTTGAGCACCGCGTCGTAGCCCTGCTTGAGCAGCGTCGCGTTGTTGTCGGTGGCCGAGCCGTTGAGCATCGCGACGGTGGGCTTCTGGGCGTTGGCGGCGGACAGGCACTTCTCGATGCCCTGGCCCATCAGCGTGCCGACCTTCACGTTGTCGAAGCTGACGTAGTACTGCGCGCTGCCGCCGAGGGTCAGCCGGTCGTAGTCGATCGTGGCGACACCCTGCGACTTGGCCTTGTCCAGGACGGCCTTTCCGGTACCGCTGTCCAGGTTGACGATGATCAGGACGGTCGCGCCGTTGGTGATCATCTGGTCGGCGAGGGTCTGGAACTGCGACTTGTCGCCCTGTGCGTTCTGGATGTCGTAGTCGACGCCGGCGGCCTTGAACGCTTCGGTGAGGTACTTGCGGTCGTTGGTCTCCCAGCGGCCCGACGTCTTGCTGTCGGGCAGGATCACGCCGATCTTCGCCTTCTTGCCGCCGCCGTTGGTGGCGCCGGACGAGCCGGTGCCGGAGTCGTCGGAGCAGGCGGAGAGGGTGCCGGCGGCGAGCACGGCACAGGCGGAGACGGACACGAGGAACCTCTTGCGCATGGTGGATCCCTTCGGGCACGCGCCGGTGGGGCCGGCGGGGGGACGTGGAGGCGTCGTCGAGGGGTGGTGCCGGGTGGGGTGGTGCCTGGTGGGGCGGTGCGGCCGGGTGTTGCGGGCTGTTCGGCGTGCGAGGTGCGGCGTGCGAGGTGCGGCGCGCGATGTGCGATGTGCGATGTGCGGCAGGTGGATGCGGAGGGGTGCGTGACAGCGGGTATCTGCAACAGGTGAAGGCGATGCCTGCCTAAATGTTGTGGGCGACAACGTAATAGGCCCACCGGGCGTTCGCCAGACCCCGGAACCCCTGAGAAATGCCGGTTTCGGTAACGGTTGGGAAACGTAGGTGAACCAAAAACCGGTTGTTCGTGGACGAGTTCTTCGGAAATCAACATCAAGCGGGCCGGGTGGGGTCGAGTGTCTTCGGATCGCGAACCCGGGTGAGTGGGGTGGCGGTGCGGATTAAGTTCCAAGCCACAACTTAGGTTGCCTGTGGGGGCGTTGAGGCAGGCTGGGTGGACGGCAAGGAGGGACCCGGCAACCTTTTCGGGGGTCCGGCCTGGGCGGGTGGGCGGTTGCGTTTCGGTGTCGGGTGTCGGGTGTCGGGTGCCGGGTGCCGGGTGCCGGGTGCGCCGGCGGCCCGAAGGGGTTCCGGGAGCTGTCTCGCACGCTGGAGCCGCGACGGCGGCGCGGACCCGCAGGAGCGTTTCGCGCGCGGCGAGGGGATGCCCGGCGGGCAGGACGGCGATCTGCCCCTCGGTCATCGGTTCCTCGCTGTCGAACCCGGTGAGGGAGTTGAACGGCGCGTGCATGAGCGCCACACCGGCGCGGCCATCACGCAACACCTCTCCCTGCGGCACCGAAATCGCAACCGGCAATAGCCGGCAATAAACGGAACGGCGGAATGCGTGATACGCCATACGGTCAGGTCGGCCGTCAAGGATTCATTCGATCGCGAGGTCATGATGCGATCCCGTACGCCCTCGGTCTTGCCGCTGCCGCCGGGCGCACCGCCCGGCCCGGCGGACAACTCTGGATCATCGACGTCGTCGGTCATGACGGTAGGAGGGCGCTGACCTGGGCAAGGGCAAATTCCCCCGAGTAAGTCAAGGCTTATTTTCCGGGAATCATGACCGTACGATGTGGCTCGAATCTAAGGAGCCTCCTGTTGTCGAAAGTGAACGACCCTGCTGTGCGTGCGGTTGAATCGGAGCGGGTTTATGTGTCCACCTTGTACGAGCTGCTCACCGAGCGGCTTTCGGTGGCACGAATACACCGAGCGAGTGTGCTGAAGACCCCGGCGGAAAGCGCCGAAGAGGCATATGAGAAAGAAATCGCCGCCGAGCGTCTGGCCAAGGAAATCGGTCGGCTGGAGGGTGCCGAAAAGGGGCTGGTCTTCGGCCGCGTCGACTGGACGGATGGCACGGCCCTGCGCATCGGGCGGATCGGTCTGCATACGGAGGACGACGAGCTGCCTCTGCTCGTGGACTGGCGCGCGAACGCGGCGCGGCCCTTCTACGAGGCGACGCCGTTGCACCCGATGAATCTGCGCCGCCGCCGACACCTGCGCCTCGAGGAGCGCACGGTGGTCTCGGTGAGCGACGAACTGCTCGACGGATCCGCCCCGACCGACGAAGACGTCGTGGGTGACGGCCCGTTGACCGAGGCTCTGTCGGCACGGCGTACGGGCAGGATGCACGCGGCCGTCGCGACGCTGCAGGCCGAGCAGGACGAGATCGTCCGCTCCGCCCACCGCGGGGTGACGGTGGTGCAGGGCGGGCCCGGTACAGGCAAGACGGTGGTCGCCCTGCACCGGGCCGCGTACGTCCTGTACGCGTTCCCGCGCGCCGCGGAGCAAGGTGTCCTGGTGGTCGGCCCGAATGCCCGGTTCCTCGACTACATCTCCCAGGTCCTTCCCTCGCTCGGTGAGAACGACGTCGTCCTGGCGGCCTGCCACGAGCTGGCCGGAGTGTCCACCGACACGGTGGACCCGTTCGAGACGGCGCGTCTCAAGGGCGGTTCCGACCTCGCCGATGCCCTGGCCGGCCTGTTGCGCGTCCACCAAGCTCCCCATGGCGACTTCACCGTGCGGGTCGGCCGGGAACCGGTTCACCTGTCCGGCGAGGAAGTCGCCACGGCACGCGACGCCGCCGTGGCAGCCGCACCGGGGCACAACCCCGCACGCCAGGTGTTCAAAGAGCTCCTGGTCGACGCCGTCGCCGACACGATGCAACGAGACATGGGCGACCTTCTGGAGCAGATCGACGCCGATGCCGCCGCGATGACGGGTATGGACCTCGACCGGTTCACCGGTGCCGCCCGGCGCCGTGCCGAAGGTGCGACCGACCCGGGTCCGGTCCACGAGTTGGACCTGGACGCCATCCGGGCCGATCTCCTCGACGACGCCGGCGTCGACCGAGCGGTCGAGGTGTTGTGGCCGCGGCTGGTACCCGGTGACCTCGTGAAGGCGCTCCTGACGAACGCCGACGCTCTCGCCGAGCGCCTGCCCCGATCGACCGCGGAGGAGCGGTCACTTCTGCTGCGCGGTCCGGACGACCCGTGGACCCGTGCCGATGTGCCGTTGCTGGACGAGGCCGCGAGCCTGGTCGACGGCCCGCCGGAGCGGACGTACGGGCACGTCGTCGTCGACGAGGCGCAGGAGCTGACCGCCATGCAGTGGAGGATGATCGTCCGCCGCTGCCCGGCACGGGCGATGACTCTGGTGGGCGACTTCGCCCAGGCCGGCCCGGTCGCGACAGCACGCGACTGGAAGGAGGCATTGAGCCCGCACGTCGGACCGCGGTTCAAACTGCACAACCTGACCGTCAGCTACCGCACCACGCGGGAGATTCTGGCGAGCGTCCGAGAGCTGCTCGCGCGGATCGCTCCGGACCAGAAGCCGACCCGGTCACCGCGAAGCGGTGAGAGCCCTCGCACCGTGACCACGCCTCCGGACGGGTTGGTCGCCGCCGTCGCCCGGGAACTCCGAGCCCAGAGCACCGCGTACCCGGGCGAGCTTCTGGGAGTGCTCTGCGCGGACACCAGGGTGGGCGAACTGACGGCCCAAGGCATCGCACGACACGCACGCATCGTGCCGGCATCCGAAGCGCGCGGCCTGGAATTCGACGGGGTGGTCGTCATGAACCCCGAGGAGATCATCACGGCCCGCCCCGGTGGGGAAAGGGACTTGTACGTAGCCCTGACCCGGGCCACCAAGCGCCTCTGCACCATCACCGTCCAGCCCGCCTGACGGATCAGCGCCCGCGTCGTGGCCGAGGGTGCGCCCGGTGCGGCACAGGCACCGGCCCGCGCAAACGGGGCTGCCCGCCGCCTCACCGCTCGCGCCCGGCATCGTCGCCGGACGGGCCCGCTCAGTGGCGCGGGTGGCGGCGAACGAGGCGGGGGAGAAGGCGGGGGAGGGGGCGCGGGCGGTGGGGCCGTCGGGTGTGGGCACGACGGTGCGGCGGGTTCGGGCGGGTGAGTTCGGCTTGGTGGGGATGCCACGGGTCGTCGGGGGAACGCATCGGTACCTTGCGCTGCGCCTGGACTTGGATCTCGAGGTGCGCGTCGTTCGCGGTGCCGTGCAGCGCCTCGTCGTAGGACGCCATGGCCCCGCGGATGGCCGCGCCGGCGAGGCCTCGGCGGCGAACGTGGGCGGCCAGCCATACGCAGCAGGCCAACATCGTGCCGAGGCAACCGACTACCGTCAGGAATCCCAGGAATCCACCCATGGCGTCGAGCCTACGCCCGGGCGCGGCCAGGCCGGCCACGCGGACGTGAACTCGGCGAATACGTGCCGGTGATCGTCGTCCGCGTGGGCGTGGGTGTGCGCAGGCCGGGATGAACTCCCGGTCCCGGCCGGGCTTCGGCCGGCGGCCCGGCCCATCCCGACCCAGCCCACCCCACCCCCGGCGCGGTCGCCGGTGGTGGGGAGCGGTGGTCGGTCGGGAGCGGGGCGATTATGGAAGGGGAACGGCGTTGCGCGGAGGCGGGGTTACTTGTCGAAGGCGGCGAAGTAGGCCGCTGCCATGTCCTCGCCGCCGTGGCCCTGTTCGGATGCGCGGCGGAAGCGGGCGGCACCGGCTGCGACCACGTCCATGCGGATGCCCGCGTGTTCGGCGGCTTGGAGCACCAGGCGGGCGTCCTTCTCCGCGTTGTCCACCGAGAAGCTGGGGGTGTAGTCGTCGGAGAGGATGGCGGCGGACTTGAGGTGGAGGTAGCCGCTGTCCATCGGGCTGCCGCCGACGACGTCCAGGAACAGTTGCGGGTCCACGTCCAGGCCCTTGGCCAGGGCCAGGGCCTCGCCGACGCCGTGGGTCAGCGCCAGGACCCACGTGTTGAGGACGAGCTTGAGTCGGGTGGCCGCGCCGGAGGTACCGTCCTCGCCGACCCACAGGGTGCGCCGACCGATCGTGTCGAACAGCGGCTGTACGGCTTCCCGGATCTCCGGCGTGCCCGCCGCCAGGACGACCAACTGTCCCTGTTCGGCGGGGCCCCGGGTGCCCTGGATCGGGGCGTCCACGAGGGTCAGTTCGTGTTCGCGGGCGAAGGTGACCAGGTCGTCCAGCGCGTCGACGCCGACCGTGCTGATCTGCACCCACACCGTGCCCGGACGCAGTCCGGGTGCCGCCGCGCGCATCGCGTCCAGGACGCGTGGGCCGTCGTTGAGCACGGTGAGCACGATGTCCGCGCCGGTGACCGCGTCGGCGGGTGACGCCGTCGCCGTCACGCCGTCGGTGGTCAGCGCCGCGGCTTTGTCGGGCGTACGGTTCCACGCCCGCACCGGGAAGTCGTCCCGGGACAGATTGCGCGCGATGGCGGCGCCGATGATGCCGGTGCCCAGTACGGCGACGGTGGGTCGGATCGGGGCGGGTTGGGTGTTCGTCATGGCATGGCTCCGCATCGGGTGGTTCGAAAATCTTCGTACCCAGGTACCGTAGACACCCACGGCATGCGCCGGCAACCGTGGGGTCGAAGCAAGGAGCGGATGCGGGATGCCCGTCCAGATGCACCACCCGTCGCTCGACGACGTGCCGTTGAGCGCGGTCTTCGCCGCGCTGTCCGACGACCACCGGCGTGCGGTGGTGGTCGCGCTGGCCGCGGATCCGAACCGTGAGCAGCCGTGTTCGGTGTTCGCGGTGCCCGGGACCAAGTCCACCCGCTCGTACCACTGGAAGGTGCTGCGCGAGGCGGGCCTGATCGTGCAACGCAATACCGGTACCGGGATGCTGCTGCGTCTTCGTGAACCCGAGTTCGATCAACGGTTCCCGGGGCTGCTGGCCAACCTGCTCCGGCTCGAAGGCGTTCCGTCGCCGGATGCGACGGGGCCCGGGGAGGGGACGGAGCCCCCGGGTGCCTCCGAGGCGACGGGCGAGAGGGGCGACCAGTCGCTCGGCTTCTGAGCACGCGGCACGGTTGCCCGGCGGAGTGACGGGGGAGCGGGTCACGAGGTCGGGGCGCGGGATGTGTTGCCGCGGAGCGCGGAGAGTGTGACGCCATTGGCGTGTCGCGTGTCGCGTGTCGCGTGCCGTGCGCCGTGTGGCGTGTGGCGTGCCGCGCGTCGGCCGTCCGCCGTCGGATCCTGCTGGGCGGCATCCCACCCGACCGGGCTTTGGGTGGTAACTGGCCTATGGATAAGAGGAGTTCGTGGTGAAGTTCGACGACGGCGACCGCGACGGCCTTGGTTCCGGCGTCGACGGTTGGGGCCTCGTCGAGCGATCCGGTGAGCGGTGGGCTCGGTTGGTCGCGATGTTGGCCGTCAATCCGCACACCCCGGACGCCTTGTTGGGGCGGTTGGCGGAGAGTAAGGACGCGCTCACGCTCGTTTCCCTCGGTGGGCGCGCGGGGTTGCCCGAGACGGTGGTACGGCGGTTGCTCGGCCATCCCGATTCGGCCGTGCGTGAGCGGTTGCTCGATCGATCCGATCGGGCCGCGGAGATTCGGATCGCCTTGCACACCGATCCGGATCCGGCGATCCGCCGCGCGTGCGTCGAGGCGCGCTTCGGCGGAATCGGCGGAATCGATGACGTTCCCGAACTCCCGCGTGCCGTCTACGCTCGCCTGGCGATCGACCCGGATCCGAAGGTACGCCGGGTCCTCACCCTCGTCCCCCATCTCCCGGACGACCTGGCCGAGTTGCTGTCCCGGGACCGGGACCGGCTGGTCCGAATGGGCTTGTTGCAGCGCTGGAGTACGCTCCCGGCAGCCGCTCGGGCCACGCTCGGAACCACCGCGGACGAGGCCACGCGCCGCGACCTCGCGCTGTACGTACCGGGCCATCGGCCCACCCCGGAGGTGCGCCGTGCGCTGCTCGACGACCCGTCGTCGGCCCGGCGGTTCGCGCTGGTGACGCCGCTGGACGCGGCTGAGGCGGACGAGTTCGCGGGTCACCCGGATCCGCGGGTACGCGCTGCGCTCGCGGCCAATCCGGCCCTGCCCGCGTCGACCCGCGCGCTGCTCGCCGCGGACGTGTCGGCGACGGTCCGCAGCCGCGTCGCGCTGCGTCCGGACGTCGGGCCCGAGGAAAGCGCGGCGATTCGCCCGTGGCCGGCGGACGCCGTGGACACGGTGGACTGGCTCGTCGATCGCCTCGACGACGTCGACCTGCTTCTGCGCTACCTGGACAGCCCGCATCCGGCCTTCCGCCGCAGCGTTGCGCAGAGCCCGGCGCTTCCCCCGTACGCCGTGGCCCGGCTCGCCACCGACCAGGATCACCGCGTACGCCGGATCCTGGCCGAGCACCACCCCGACGCCCCGACCCAACCCCTGATCGGCCGGATTCCGCCGCTGCGCCGGGGGCCGGGCGGGCCCGCGATCGACCATCCCCGTTTTCCGTCGGCGGCGCTGCGCCGGTTCGCCGATTCCCGCGACCCGCACCTGCGCGCACTCGCGGCCCTGAGCCGGCGGAGCTCGCCCGACCTGGTCGAACGCCTGAGCCACGATCCCGAGCCACGAGTGCGCGCCTGTGCGGCCGGCAACGCCCATCTGAGCCGACCACGCGCTCTGGCCCTGCTGGGCGACCCGGACCCCAAGGTCACGGAGGCGGTGGTTCGGCACACCCGACTACCCGAGGCGACGATGTCCCGCATCCTGGCCCGGGCCGGGCTCTGAACCCGGGCCGGGCTCCGAACCCGGGCCGGTCTCCGAATCCGGGTCGGCGTCCGAACCTGCGGGGTCGGGACGCTCGGCGGCTCGGGTCGGGGCTTGCGTGGTGGGTGTGGTGGTCGCGGCTTCGGCGTAGCGGCGGGCCAAGTGCGCGAAGGCGTCCCTGAGTTCGGCTGGGCCGACGACTTCGATGTCGGCGTCGAATCCGCCGATGGTGGCGGCCAGACCGGGCCACGACCACGAGCCGAGGAGCAACCGGCAGCGGTGCGGGCCGAGTTCCTCGACGAGTCCGTCGCGGCTGTAGCGGGACACCTCGGCGGCGGGCAGGTCGAGGATCACCTCGCCGCGGCAGGGCCAGTCGTCCGAGTTGTCGGAGCCGTGGAACCGGCCGGCGACGAAGGCGGATACGTCGACCCCGCCGGGCAGTTCGCGCGGGGTGAAGCGGGGTCCGGTAGGGGTACGCGGGGTGATCCGGTCGGCGCGGAAGGTACGCCAGTCCTCGCGGTCGAGGTCCCAGGCGACGAGGTACCAGCGGCCGCTCCAGGTGACGATGTGGTGGGGCTGTACCCGGCGTGGAGGCGGGAGCGGACGGCCGTCGTCGTCGCCGTTGCCTTCGTCGCTGTTGCCTTCGCCCGCGCCGGCCTGTGGCGGGGATGCGGGGGCGTAGTCGAAGCGCAGCACTTCGCGGGCGTGGACGGCGGCGCCGAGGGCCATGAGCACGCCGCTGTCCACCTGTGGGTTCGGTCGGGCCGTGGATCGCTCGACGGCGGTGACCTCGAAGGTGTCGATGCGACGGCGCAGGCGGGCGGGCATGACCTGGCGGACGGTGGTCAGCGCGCGTGCGGCGGCTTCCTCGATGCCGGCACCGGTGGTGGTGGCGATCCGAAGGGCGACGGCGAGGGCGACGGCCTGTTCGTCGTCGAACAGCAGCGGCGGGAGTTCGGTGCCGGCGTCGAGCCGGTACCCGCCGTCGGGTCCCTTGAAGGCCACGATGGGGTAGCCGAGTTCGCGCAGCCGGTCGACGTCGCGGCGCACGGTGCGCGGGCTGATGTCGAGGCGCTCGGCCAGCAGGGCCCCGGGCCAGTCCCGGCGTGCCTGGAGCAGCGAGAGCAGCGAGAGCAGTCGGGCCGAGGTCTTCTGCATAGCTCCATGATGCCCGGAGAAGCGGCCACATCCTGACCTCTTCTGCTGCGACTGTGATCTCGGGCCGGACGGGCGGAACGGACGGACCGGGCGGGTCACCGCCATCGGCCGGACGCCGTCCGCTTGATTGCGGTCCGTGATGAGCGGTGCGCGGCGTGTGCTCCGCGGCGCGCCGACGGCGGTGCGTGGTCCGTGGTCCGCGGTTCGGTACGGCGGGCGCCGCATGGCGTCCGGAGAAGGCGATCATCGAAGGTCAGGAGCCAGGAATGTCGGTCAAGTCGGTCACTCATCTGAACTTTCGGGGCGAGGCTCGGGCGGCGCTCGAGTTCTACCGGTCCGTGTTCGGCGGTGACATCGCCGTCGTCACGTACGGGGACACCGGGAACGTGTCGGACCCCGCCGAGGCCGGGCAGGTGATGTGGGGTCAGGTGGTCGCGGACAACGGCTTCCACGTGATGGCGTACGACGTGCCCTCGGAGATGCCGTGGGATCGGGGTGAGAACTCGTTCTTCGTCTCCCTTCGCGGTGAGGACACGAAGGAGATCACGGTGTACTGGGAGAGGCTCTCCGTCGGGGCGAGCATCGTGCAGCCGCTGGCCCCGGCGCAGTGGGCTCCGCTCTACGGGATGCTCACGGATCGCTTCGGCGTCGTCTGGGTGCTGGACGTGGAGAGTCCGTACAACGGGTGAGAGCGGCGAGCGTGATGCGGGAGGCGCAGCGGGTCGTCCGGCCTCCCCATCACGCTGCCGGGCGGCGCTCCTGTGGCGGGTGCGGCATCGCGGCGGGACGGCAGTTGAAGAGCCAAGAACGACGAACCAAGAACGACGAACCAAGAACGACGAACCAAGAACGACGAACGTGACGAGGGCGGACCGCCGGAGTGTCGAGCGGACCGGCGAAGCCGTGACCGGCACCGACAAGCCATCGAAGGGAACAACCACCATGAGGATGCGGCCCCTGGGACGGACCCGAACGCGGGTCGGTTCGCACCGCCCGGGCACGATGACGTGCGGCCGGTCCTGCGACTCTGCCCCGCGCATCGCCTCGGCGTTCCGGCGCCGGCGAGCCGTCGACGAGGGTGCGGCGGTGTGCGGGCGATGACCGTTCTCGACACGCGGGCGCTCAACCGCGCGACGCTGGCCCGGCAGTTGTTGCTCGATCGCGCGGACGTACCGGCCCTGGACGCCGTCGCGCATCTGTGTGGTCTGCAGGCGCAGGAGCCGCAGGAGCCGTTCGTCGGGCTCTGGTCGCGGCTGCGGGCGTTCGATCCGGCGGTGCTCTCGGGGCTGTTGACGGGACGGCACGTGGTACGGACCGCTCTCATGCGTCGCACCGTGCATCTGGTCACCGCCGAGGACGTCCTGGCCTGGCGGGCGCGCCACGACGACATGCTGCGCCAACGGGTCCTCGGGGTCTACCGTCGCGACCTCGACGGCGTGGACCTCGACGCGCTCGCCGTGGCGGGCCGGGCGGTGATGGCCGACGGCGAACCCCACACGACGGCGGAGATCACGCGGGCGCTCGCCGAGACGTGGCCGAAGACGCAACCGCGGGCGCTGGGCGAGATGGTGATCAGCGCGCTGGTCCCGATGACGCAACTGCCGCCGCGCGGAGTGTGGCGCACCAGGGCGGGCGTACGCCACCTCCCGGTCGCCACCTGGCTGGGGCGCGAGGTGGACCCGCCGGCGCCGGACGGCTCCGATCCGGTGGGGCGGGCGCTGGTACGGCGATATCTGGCCGCGTTCGGGCCGGCCGCCTCGGCCGACCTGCGCGCCTGGTGCGGGCTCGCCGGGCTGCCGGCCGCGATCGCCGCGGTTCGGGACGAACTGGTGAGCTTCCGCGACGAACGGGGCCGAGAGCTGTTGGACCTCGCCGACGCGCCGCGTCCGGATCCCGAAACGCCCGCCCCGGTACGGTTCCTGCCGGCGTTCGACAACGCGATCCTCGGTTACCACGACCGCACTCGGATCATCGACTACGAACACCGCGGCCTGTCCGTCGCCGGCGCGCGCGTCGTCCTGGTCGACGGCCGCGTCGCCGCGACCTGGACCGTCGAGACGGACACCGTGGTCGTCACCCAACTGCGCCCCTTCTCCCGGGCCGACCGCACCGCCGTCACCGAACAGGGCCAGGAACTGGCGGGGTTCCTCTCCGACAACGACAGCCACCGAATCCGGATCGCCCCACCCGCCGACTGAGCCCTCGACCCACGCTCCGCGCCCCCCGAACCCGTCCTCGGACGACGCCCCGACGCACCCCGACGCACCCGGCGCAGACCGTCGCGCCCGGCGCAGAGCGTCGTCCCACCCGGCGGCGGGGGCCTCCCGCGCCGGGGCTCCCCGGTATCGGCACCCGCCGCCTGACCGCCCGCTACGGCCTTGCGCGTTTCGGCTTCGTCGTCGGGCCTGCTGCTGCCCGTGCTGTGGCTCCGCTGTCGGCTGTCGGCTGTCGGCTGTCGGCTGTCGTTGGGTTGGTGGGGCGGGGTGGGGTGTCTGGTGGTTTGGGTGGGGGCGGAGTAGCATCTCGACGGGATTGCTGAATCGTGTCAGCTTGGTCGGTCGGTCGGTCGGTCGGGTGGGTCGGAGAGGAAGGGGTCGTTGTGAAGTTGCATGTTCATGAGCGTGGGGACGGGGACAAGGTCGCGCTGCTCGTACATGGCGGGATGTCGGATCACGGGACGTGGCACGCGTTGGAGGACGTGCTCGTGGCGCGGGGGTATCGGGTGTACGCGCCCGACCTGCGGGGGCACGGGCTGAGTGGGCGAGGCGAGTACAGGTCGGAGTTGATGGCCGACGACCTTGTCGAGAGCCTGCCCGTGGGCGCCGATGTGGCGATCGGGCATTCGCTCGGCGCGCTCGCGCTGTCGTTGGCCGTCGAGCGGTTGCGGCCGCGGAAAGCCGTGTACTCCGACCCGGGCTTTCGGCTTGCCACCGTGCCCGCCGGGGCCTTCGAGGGGATGCGGGCGATGGTGGCCAACGCCTCCGCGGAGAGTATTCGTGCGATGAACCCGAGGTGGTCCGAGGCGGACGTACGGGCCGAGCTGGAGGGCTTCCGCAGGTTCGACCCGAGCTTCCTGGGCGAGCTCGGCGGTTTCGACGGGGACTACGTCCCCGCCGCGCCGGTGGTGCCGAGTCTGGTCCAGTCCGCGGCGAACAGCTTCATCATGACGCCCGAGCTCAACGAGGAGCTGCGCGCGAACGGCTTCGAGGTGCGTGTGGTGGACGACGTCGCGCACTGCATCCACCGCGACGACTTCGACGCGTTCCTGAAGTCGCTCGACGGCTGGATCTGACCCACTCCCGGCAAAGCGGACCGCCCTTCCGCGCGGTACGCCCACGCCCGATCGCCCCGAGCGAGCGGCCGTACCACGCGGGAGGCGCGCCGGCGTGCCGGTTCGGCGCGAAGCGAACGTGTTTCGGTGACGTGCGTGCCATCGATATGGTCCCGATATGGGGCGATCGAGTGGTGTGTCGAGTGGTGCGTCCGGTGGTGCGTCGCGCGTGGTCGAGGTCGACGGGATCCGCCTGGTCCACGACGTGTGGGGCGAGCCGCAGGCCCCGCCGCTGGTGCTGTTGCACGCGCTCGGCGAGGACGCGCGGGACTGGGCCCGGACAGCCGAGATCCTGGCCGAACAATGGCGGGTGTACGCGGTCGACCTGCGTGGGCACGGTCGCAGCGACTGGCCGGGCGACTACTCGCTCGAACTCATGCGGGACGACCTGGTCGGCTTCCTGGACGCGCTCGGCCTGGAGCGGGTGGACCTGATCGGGCACTCGATGGGCGGCATCGTGGCCTACCTGTTCGCGCAGGAACACCCCGATCGGGTGGGCCGGTTGGTCCTGGAGGACGTCTCCGTCCCGCTGCCCCGCGAGGCTGTGCCGCCGAACCGACCCGAAGGTGAACTCGGTTTCGACTGGGACATGGTCGTCGCCATCCGCAAGCAGATCGACAACCCCGACCCGCAGTGGTGGGACCGCCTGGGCCGGATCACCGCCCCCACCCTCGTCGTGGCCGGCGGTTCGACCAGCCACATCCCGCACGAGCGCATCACCGAGTGGCCCCGTCGCCTTCCCGATGCCCGGGTGGTGACCATCCCGGCCGGCCACCTGATCCACGCGGTCGACCCGGACGCCTTCACCGGGGTGGTCCAGACCTTCCTGCGCACCCCTCTGCGCGAAGACCGCCACCCGCACTGACCCCGGCACATCCGCGCGACCCGGGTCCACACGTCCGGATGCCGGATGCCGGAAGCCCGGACGCGGCCCGTCGTCCGTCGGCCACCGCCCGCCGCACACGGGCCCACGACCCACGTTCGTACTCGTTCCCGTCCCTTGCGCCGAACGCCCGACTTCCCGACTTCCCGAGTACCCGAGTACCCGAACACCCGAGGGCCTGAGCATCCGGCCCGCCCGCCCGGCCACGCGTGCCAACCCCTGCCGTCATTCGCAACAGCGCAGCTCAGCACCCAGCCCCTCCCCACCACCGGCACACCCGCCGCCCCCGCCACACCACGGCGCCGAATTCACACGGTCGACGTCCGCTGTTGGCGGTACGGATGATCCACATGGGTTTTCCACCCAATACCGTGCGCATGCCCCCCAACCGACAGCGCCGGAGATCCACCATGTGCCAACAGCACGACGACGATTGCGCCCAGCCCGTCACACCGTTGTCCGGGCCCGCCCGGAGGGCGTTCCTGCGCTCCGCCGCCCTGGCCGGTGCCGGCGCCGCCGTGGTGGGTGCGGTGGGCATCTCGCCGGCCGCCGCCGCGGCTGCCGACGACGAAGCCGCCGCCGCCGGGGCGGTGGACGCGCAGCACCTGCCGGACTGGCGTCCGGATCGGGACAGTCGGCGGTTCACGCTGGTGGTGATGCCCGACACGCAGTACATGTTCGACGAGGCGAGCATCACGACCGCCCCGATCGAGGCGTCCTTCCGGTACATCCTGGAGCACGCCCGCGACGACAACATCGTCTTCATGTCGCACCTGGGCGACCTCACGCAAAACGGCCGCAAGGCCGAATTCGACGGGATCGGCCGGGCGTTCGAGCTGTTGGACCGCAAGGGCGTCGCGTACAGCGTGATGGCCGGCAACCACGACATCGACTCCAACACCGACGACCGGCGCGGTCGGTCACCGTACCTGGACACGTTCGGCCCGCAGCGCTTCCGCGGCAAGCGTTCCTTCGGCGGCGCGACCCCGGACGGATACAACACCTACCACCTGTTCCAGGCGGCGGGCCGGGAATGGCTCGTCCTCGCGCTGGACTGGCGGCCCTCGCCGGCCGGCATCGCGTGGGCGAAGAAGGTGATGGCCGAGCACCCGCACACGCCGGTGATCCTGACCACCCACGAACTGGTCTCGGCCGACCGGCCGGGGCAGGAGGCGGAATTCTCCGAGCACGGCAGGCAGTTGTGGAACGACCTGATCAAGAGCAGCGATCAGATCTTCCTCACGCTCAACGGCCACTACTGGCCCGCCGGTCGCACTACGCAGCGCAACGACGCCGGTGGTGACGTGCACCTGCACATCACCAACTACCAGAACCGCTACTTCGGCGGCGCCGCGATGATCCGGCTCTACCACTTCGACCTCGATCGCGACACGATCGACGTCGAGACGCTCTCCCCGTGGATTCTCGGCCGCAGCAACCGCGGGCTCAACGAACTCGAGCGCCGGGAGATGGAGTTGACCGGACCGCAGGACTACTTCTCGGTACCGATCGACTTTGAGAAGCGCTTCGCGCGGTTCGCCCCGATACCCCAGCGCCCGGCCCGCCCGGCCCAGCGCATGGTGGTGCCCGGCACGGTCGCCTACTGGCGCTTCGACGGCGCGCATCAGGACGGCGCGCCGATCCCGGGTGCGCAGCGTTTCGCGGACCTGTCCGGGCGCGGCAACGACCTGACCCTGGTGCCGGCGCCGGGAGCCGCGGCGGGTGGGGTCAGTTGGTCCCACCAGTACCATCCCGATCAGCCCGGGCACGGCAGCATCCGGCTGGCCGGCGGCAAGTCCCCGCTGCGGGGCGGCCACCTCCAGACCGCCGCCGGAGCCCCGCTGAACACCGCGACGTTCCGCTCCGGATACACGATCGAGGCGTTCTTCAAGCTGCCCGCCGACTGGGACGGGGGCCGCGACGCCTGGTCGGCGCTGCTGAGCCGCTGGGGCATGAGCGGCGAGGCCCGCAAGCCCAACGGCGATCCCCAGGAGCCGGTGGTCACCCTGAGTCTGTCCGGGGGCCGTGAACTCCAGTGGTGCGTCTACCCGTTGAACAGCGATGGGTCGGCGACGAACTGGGGCCACGAGCTGGCGCTGGACACGTGGTGGCACGTCGCCGTGGTCAACGACGCGCGGCAGACCACGATGTACGTCGACGGTTGTCCGGTGGTGCGCAACCCGACGGCACGCTCGATCGGCCTCACCACGCTCAACCTGCCGTGGATGCTGGGCGGTTACGCGTACGACGGCAAGCTCGACCAGACGATCAACGCCTGGGTGGGCGACGTGCGGATCGTCGAACGCGCGCTGCGGCCGGACGCGTTCATGATCGGCCGGTAAACGGCGATCCACGGCGTGGCTCCGAGGCGTGGCGTGGCTCCGAGTCGTCGACCCGAGCCGTCGCTCCGTGTCATCGACCCGCCGGGATCGAGTGGACGGGACGCGAGCGTCGCCTTGTCGCGACGCTCGCGTCCCGTCCACCCCTCCTCAGCCGCCGAATCGTGCTCGCAGTTCACGTTTGAGTACCTTGTGGCTCGGGCCCATGGGCAGTTCGGTGACGAACTCGACGCGGCGCGGATATTTGTGGCGGCCCATGCGATCCCGGGCCCAGGCGACGAGTTCGGGTGCGGTCGGGGGCGGGTCGGTGGTCGGGTCGAGGACGATCACGGCGCAGATCTCCTCGCCGAGCAGCCGGTCCGGCAGGCCGATCACCGCGACCTGGGCGACGGCCGGGTGGCGGAGCAGGACTTCCTCGATCTCGCGCGGATAGACGTTGAAGCCGCCTCGGATGACGATGTCCTTCTTGCGGTCGATGATCGTGACGTATCCGTCGGCGTCCTTGGTGCCCAGGTCCCCGGTGCGGAACCAGCCGTCCACGAGGGCCTCGGCGGTGGCCTCGGGGCGATTCAGATAGCCGGTGAAGACGTTGTGGCCCCGGATGACGATCTCGCCCGACTCGCCCGGCGCCAGCAGTTCGATCGCGTCATCGGTCTCGGCCCGGGCGATCTCGACCTCGACACCCCACACCGGGTGTCCGACGGTGCCGGGCCTGGCGCCGAAGACTTCCTGGTTCACGGCGGCGGTCGGGGACGTCTCGGACAGGCCGTACCCTTCGTACACGACGGCGCCGAACGCCGCCTGGAACCGTTCCAACACCGGTACGGGCAGCGACGCGCCGCCGGACAAACACAGGCGTAGCTCGGGCAACGCCGGTGCGGTGCGCGCGGCTTCCACCAGTGCGGTGTACATCGTCGGCACGCCGTGGAAGGTGTTGACGCCCTCGGCAACCATCAGCGCAATCGCCGTCACGGGGTCGAAGCGCGGCAGCAGGACCAGGGTCGCGCCCACCCGCCAGGTCGAGTTCATGCTCACCGTCTGGCCGAACGCGTGGAACAGCGGCAGCGCGCCGAGCGCGATGTCGTCCGGGAGGCTGTGATTCGCGTCGAGTGCGTTGACGGTCGCGTTCATGACCAGGTTCAGGTGGCTGAGCACGGCGCCTTTGGGCGTGCCGGTGGTGCCGCTCGTGTAGAACACGACGGCCGGGTCCTCCGGAGCGCGGGTGGCATACCCGACCATCGGCTCGATCGCCTCGCCCAGTTCCTCCAACCGCTCCGGAGCGACGGCGGCTTCCGCGATCCTTTCGGTTCCCGTGATCCCCGCCCCCTCGGTTCCCGGAATCTCCACCTTCTCGGTTCCCGCGACCTCCTCGGTCCTCGCGACCCCCGGATCCTTCGGGACCGGGCCGCCCACCTCCTCCGACCGCCCGATCGTGAGCATCCGCACCCCGGTTGCGCGGGCCGCCGGTTCGCCGACCGTGCGATGCCTGTCGTGGCACAGCAGCAATTTCGCGCCGCTGTCGCGCAGCACGTACGCGGTCTCGTCCGAGGTGAGCAGGAGGTGGACCGGGACGACCACGGCCCCGGTGGCCAGGATCGCGTAGTAGGCGCGCGGGAATTCGGCGGTGTTGGGTGCCATCAGCGCGATCCGGTCGCCCGGCCGTACCCCGATCCGGATCAGTGTGGCGGCCTGCACCCGGGCCTGGTGCCACAGGTCGGCGAAGCAGATCCGCAGGTTGCCCTCGACCAGTGCGATGTGATCGGGCCTGCGCAGGGCCGCCTCGGCGAGGATCGCGGCGAGGGACAGAGAGGTCATCGGAGGGTGCTCCTTTCGCAGGCTGTCGGCCTTCCCTGTGACCTCCGCCCGATCGGCGCTACGCGCCGAAGCGCAGCGGTTCGCCGGTTTCCAGGAGCGTCTTGAGGTTGGACAGGATCATCGGCCAGCCCTCGCGAACGCTCTTGAGCATCTCGGAATCGGCCGCGAAGCCCTCGTGCAGGACGCGGAGCGCGACCACCTCGCCGAGCGGTACCAGGTCGAAGGAGACCCGGGAGATCGGCTCCCGGCGGTGTTCGGCCAGTTGTTCCGGGCTCCAGCCGAACATCTCGCCGATCTCGGGCTCGTAGTTGTGCCACGTGTAGGCCAGTCGGACCGGCGGTTCGGCCGTCAGGACCACCTGGCCGGCGTCGCGGGGAGCCATTCGGGGTGCCATCGACCAGCGGACCGGCGAGCCGACCTGCCAGTCGGATTCCGGTCCCGAGCCGTCGAAGTAGCGACTGATCTCGGTCCGGTCGGTCAGCGCGTGCCACAACACCTCGGGGGTGGTGCGGATGTACAGGACATAGGTGAACTGCGTGTCGGACACGGGGTTTCTCCCAAGTGGGGCGGCATCGCTCACGGCGGCGACCGATGCCCGGGGATCGCCTTCGTCCAACTATCCGATGATTCGGCCCGGTTGTGCGGTACCGGGCGCGCGCCACGCCGTAGGAGCGTGCCGAACCACCCGGAGGTGGTCCGGCCGGCCCCGTGGGGACGACGTACGCCGCCCACCGGGAGCGGGTGGCCCGTGCTCCGGCGGGCGGGCCGAACGGGTCACGGCCACCGTCGTCCGCGAGAGGGTCGCGTGGCCCGCAGGATGTATCCGGATCGCCCGCGGCGGTGCACCGGTCGGCCGATGTGCGCGAGCACCGGAGAGGCTCAGGATCGGACCATGACCGGATCCCCAGCCCGCCGGAGGGCCGCACCGTTCGCTCTGGCCGTCTCCCTGGTACTCGCCTTGGCCCTGTCCACGACAGCGGCATCGCCCGCCGCCTCCGCCGCCACCTCGACCACCACCACGACGACGCGGGTGTACGTCGGCGCCACCGCCGCCCCGCGCACCTCGCTGCCCCGTCCCACCGGCCTCCATGCCGTCGGTCGGGAAACCCTGCACCTCGTCGACCGATCCCGGCGCGACCCGTGGGTACCGGAGGCCGAAGCGCGTGAACTGATGGTCGCCATGTTCCATCCCGCCCGGCCCGGCACCGGTACGCCCGCGCGCTACGCCACGCTCGAGGAGGCCCGGCTGCTCGTGGCGGATCGGGGGATGGGCGGCGTCCTCCCGGCCGAGACGCTGAGCGCCACCGGCATCGACGTCGCGGTCGACGCGCGGCCCGCGCGTGGCCGGTTTCCGCTGGTGGTGCTGTCCCCGGGATTCGGTGTCTCGGCCTTCACGCTCACCGGGGCGGCCGAGGAACTCGCGAGTCGGGGGTACGTGGTGGCCGCCGTCGACCACGCCTACGAGTCCGTGGGCACGGCCTTTCCCGGTGGGCGGATGCTCACGTGCGTCGCGTGCGCGAAGGTGCGGACCGAAGCGGATCTCGCGGCGGTGACGGCGGGGCGGGCCAAGGACGTGTCCTTCGTCCTGGATCGGCTCACCGGATCACGCCCGGCCTGGCGGTACGCCGCCCTGATCGACCGCGGCCGGATCGGCATGGTCGGCCACTCGATCGGGGGTGCGAGCGCGGCGGCGGCGATGGCGCTCGATCCGCGCAGCCGGGCGGGGCTGAACATCGACGGTGCCTTCCACTCCGCCGTACCCGAAGAGGGCTTGCACGGACGGCCGTTCCTGATGCTCGGCACCGACGACGACATCCACCGTCCCGGTGGCAGGGACCGCAGTTGGGACGAGGCGTGGGGTCGACTCGACGGCTGGAAGCGGTGGTTGACCGTGGCCGGCGCGAACCACTACAGCTTCACCGACATTCCGGTCTTCCTCGACGAAATCGGCCCGCCCGGAACCCCATCACCGCCCACCCTCACCGGCCGTCGCGCGTTGGACCTGACCCGCGCCTACGTCGGGGCGTTGTTCGAACTCCACCTGAAGTGCGTTCCCCAGCCTTGGCTGACGGGTCCCACGTCGGCCGATCCCGAGGTGCGGTTCCACAACCCGTGACGGGTCTTCGGGCCGACCCCCTTCGGGCCGACCCCCTTCGGGCCGACCCCCTTCGGGCCGATTCCCGTCGGACCGATCACCGTGGAGCCGACCGCCTTTGGACGAAGTAACCCCGGGCCCGCCTGGACCCGAGGACGGTCAGCCCGCCCCGAAAGGAGTGTGGCCCGGCGGCGTCGCGTGGACGCCGCCGGGCTCGGGAGGCACCGGCCGAAAGGGGGTCGACCGATGCGAGGTCGTCCGGGTCAGCCGGTGAAGTTCGCGAAGAGCTTGGTGAATTCGTACGGCGACTGGCTGATGCTGCTGCACGTGGGCGAGACGCCGCCACCGGGGCAGGAGCCGTTGTCACGTCCCACCGACCAGAACGCCAGTCGGCCGATGTGGTTGGTGTTCGCCCAGGTGACCAGCTTGGTCGCGTCCGACTGGACGAAGATCTTGCCGTTGAAGTTGCGTCCGATCATCGGGGTCACCGCGAGCATGCCCTTGAGTTCGGCGTCGGACTTGGTGGGCCAGATCTCCTTCATCTGACGCAGCGTGGATTCGGCCGCGGCGATCACCGCGTCGCCCCAGACCGGGCGCGAGGTACCGAACTCCATCGTCATCGCGTTCACGACGTCCACCCGAACCCCGTTATCGCGCGCGTTCTCGAGCAGGTCGACGCCCAGTGCCGGGGTCAGGCCGTAGTCGTCGCCCTGGATCATCAGGGTGAAGCCGACGGTGGTGGCCGGTCGATCGCGCTGCACCTTGGCCAGTGCCTTGTTCATGGTGCCGATCGGGATGGACGCCTCGATGTCGATGTCGAGGTGCCTGACGCCGAGCGTGTCGATGACCTTCGTGTAGGCGGCGGCGAGCGTGTCGACGCTGCCGCAGGACGCCTCCAGGTACGGGCCGGCCGCTCCGCCGAAGGCGACCACGACGTCACCGCCCTGGGCGCGAAGCGCGGCGATCTGGTTGACGATGCGCGGTTCGTCGAGCGCGATCGTGCCGCCCCACTTGGGGTCGCAGCCGCTGTTGCTGCCCAGTACGAAGGCCAGCGTGAACAACTTCCGGCCGGTGGCCGCGGCCACGTCGGTCAGGGTGGGGCCGGCGGCGGTGATGTCGATGTAGGGGACGCTGCGCACCGATCCCGGCGGCGGGTCGCCGCCTCCCGTCGTGGTGCGGGCGATCAGCTCGGGCGTGAACGGGGAGACGTTGCCCGATGCGTCCTTCGCGCGGACCTTGATCGGGTAGTCGGTGCCGGGGGTCAGCCCGGACAGGGTCACGCCCGGCGCGGCCGTGCTCGTGGTCGCCACGCCCGCGACGTACACGTCGTAGCCCGCGACCCGGTCGTTGTCGGTGGACGGCGTCCAGGTCAGGGCCAGCGCGGACGGGCCGGCCGTGGACACGCGCAGGTCGTTCGGTGTGCTGGGCGGGGTCGTGTCGGGCACGGCCGGTCCCACGCACGGGTTGCCGTTGAGCGTGCAGTTGCCGGGAGTTCCCGGGCCCGCGCCGAGGAAGCCGAAGGTGACCGAGGCGCCGGGCGCGAGGGTGCCGTTGTAGTCGCGGTTGGTGAATACGTGATGGTTGCCGGATCCGGTCTTGAGGGCGTCCCAGTACGAACCGACGGTGGTACCGGCGGGCAGGTCGAACTCGACCCGCCACCCGGTGAGCGTGCCGGTGCCCTGGTTGCGGATCGTGTATTGCCCGGTGAAGCCGGAACCCCAGTCTGACGCCTTGGCGAAGGTCGCCTCGGGAGCAGCGGCGTGGGCGGCACCGGCGGGCAGGACCACCAGCGCGATCGGTGCGACGACGGTCGCGGCCAGCACCCGGGCGAGTGCGCGCCATCCCGTTCGGGTGCGGTGGGGATGCGTCTTCTGTGACGAACGAGGCCTGAGAGAAGGCGAGTTGCGGTGTGGTGCGCGGAACACAGGGATCATCGAGCCGGCTCCTGGACACGTCTGGGACGCGAGTGGGGGACACGAGTCGGGAGGACGGGAGACGTGGGGTGTGGGACGCGGAGGCGGGATATGCCGGGCGCGCGCCGCCGGTTGGCGTGCGCCACCGCTCGCGGCCGGACGGTGGGCTGTCGCTGCCTCCTTGCACGGACAATGGTCTATACCAACCCTGTTCCCGTCCATAGGTGCGCGGGCACTTTTTCGGGCCGTCCGGCAAGTATTGGCAAGGCGGCGGCGGATCGCGGGAAATTTTTCCTCGCCACAATGACGACACATCTGATGGTGTGTCAGAAATAGAGCGATGCAGGCCAACCCGAGTTTTCGACGGAGTTCGCGACACGTCGGTTGGGGGGTAATGAAGCCCTCCCGGCCCGTTCCCCTCGGAAAGACCCGCTCCGCGCTCTTGCGCGACCGGTCGAGCACGGCGACTCTGAGTACCGCCACGCCATTGGTCTATACCTGTCCCCCCGGACCGCAGGCGGCGGCACCCGTATGCCGGAACACCGGGATCCGTCGCGGCCGTCGCGGATCCCCGTCCCACCTGTGTCGACCCACCCCACCCGTGCCGACCCACCCATCCGCGCCGACCGTCCCATCCGCGCCGATCCGCCCCATCCGAGGGCTCCCGTACGAGGCCTCCCGCACGTCCCCGTTTTCGGCAACTCCCTTACCCGGAGGGCTTCATGATGTCTCGCCGCAAGGTGGCGGCTTTCGCCGCGACCTGCTGTCTGGCGCCCCTGACGATCGCCGCGCTCTCCACCGGCACGGCCCAGGCACACGGCACGCTGAGCAATCCGCTCAGCCGCACCGGCACGTGTCGTGCCGAGAATCCGGAGAACCCGACGTCCGCCGCGTGCAAGGCCGCGGTCGCGATCGGCGGCACGCAGCCCGTGTACGACTGGAACGAGGTCAACCTCGCGGACGTTGCCGGCCGGCATCGTCAAGTGATTCCCGACGGCAAGTTGTGCAGTGCCGGGCGGGACAAGTACAAGGGCTTCGACCAGGCGCGCGCCGACTGGCCGGCGACCGCCGTCGCCGCGGGCAGCACGTTCAACTTCCTGTTCCGGGCCACCTCCCCGCACCGGGGCACGTTCGAGTTCTACGTGACTCGGGACGGCTACGACCCCACCGTGCCGCTGAAGTGGTCGGACCTGGAGCCCACTCCGTTCCTGACCCAGACCGACCCGCCCCTGGACAACGGGTCGTTCGTGATGAACGGGCGGATGCCCACCGGCAAGACCGGCCGGCATCTGATCTACGTCGTCTACCAACGCACGGACAGTCCCGAGGCGTTCTACTCGTGCTCGGACGTCGTCTTCGGCGCCGCGCCCGCCGCCGCACGGGTGAACGCGGCCACCGCGCCGCTCGCGCACGAGACCGGCGCGCCGTACATCGAACCGGCCGGGACCAACCACCAGAGCATCCACGAGGCCCCGGTCGCCGCGGCCGTGTCGGACAACGGCCCCGCCGGCGTCCCGCGTGCGGTCGCCGTCGGCGCGGCGGGAACGGGCGCGCTGATCATCCTCGGCGGCGGCGTCATGGTGCTCAGCAACCGGCGCCGGGAGGCCCACGCGCGGCGCTGAACCACGCGCCGACGCCCCACAGATGCCACCTCCGGTCCGGACGAAGCCGACGGGCCCGACCAACCCGACGGCCGCCGCCGGGCCGGAGGTGGGCCAACTCCCCGCGCGACCCCGCCGCCCCACGCACCCCGCCCACGCTCCCGTACCTCGCCGCACCACGCTGCGCGCCGCCCCCGCGCACCGCGGACGCCGCACCCACGCACCCCGCCTCCGCCGCACCATCCCGCGCGCCGCACCCCGCACCGCGCACACCGCGGGCCGCACCCCGCGCATGCCGCTCGGCGGCGCATCGCACCGCATCCCGTCTCGGATCCGCCGCCTCGCGTCACCGTCCCGTCCCACCCGGCACCGTCCCTTCCCGTCCCTTCGAATACGGGAGCACCGATGAGACGACCACATCCGCTTCGCGCCCTGGCGACCGCGCTGACCACGGCGGCCGCGTCGCTGGGCCTCGTGCTGTCCGCAGCCGGCGCCGCGCCCGCCGTACCCGCCGCGCCGACGACCGCCTCCACGACCGCCACGACCGCCACGGCCGCCGCGACGCCCGCCGCCGCGCGCCAGGCCCTCGGTACCCCGATACCCGCCCGCGTGTTCGCGCCGTACTTCGAGGCATGGACCGGCGAGAGCCCGGCGACGCTGTCCGCGCAGTCCGGCGCCAAGTACCTGACCATGGCCTTCATCCAGACCCCGAGCCGGGGATCCTGCACGCCGTACTGGAACGGCGACACCGGGATGCCGATCTCGCAGTCCACGTTCGGGGCGGACATCGCCACGATCCGCGCGGCCGGTGGCGACGTCATCCCGTCCTTCGGCGGCTACACCGCGGGCAACACCGGTACCGAGATCTCGGACAGCTGCACCAACGTCAACTCGATCGCCGGCGCCATGCAGAATGTCATCTCGACCTACGACCTCACCCGGATCTGCCTCGACGTCGAGGACAACTCGCTGACCAACACCGCCGGCATCGACCGCCGCAACAAGGCGCTCAAGCAGGTACAGGCCTGGGCGGCTAGCACCGGCCGGCCGTTGCAGATCCAGTACACCCTGCCGACCACGACGCACGGCCTGGCCCCCAGCGGCCTGGCCGTGCTGCAGAACGCGGTCACCAACGGCACCAAGGTCGACGTGGTCAACATCATGACCTTCGACTACTACGACAACCAGCCGCACCAGATGGCCGAAGACGCCAAGACCGCGGCGACCGGCCTGAAGAACCAACTCGCGCAGTTGTACCCGACCAAGACCCAGGCGGAGCTGTGGGCCATGGTCGGCGTCACCGTGATGCCCGGCGTGGACGACTTCGGCCCCGCCGAGACCTTCACCACCGCCGACGCGGTCACCGTCTACAACTGGGCCAAGGCACAGGGCATCAGCACCCTGTCGATGTGGGCCCTGCAACGTGACAACGGCAACTGCCCCGGCGGAGGGGCGGCCGACAACTGCTCCGGGATCCCGCAGGAGCTGTGGCAGTTCACCCGCACCTTCGCGCCCTTCACCAGCGGGGGACCGGTCACCAACGACTTCTCGCTCGCGGCCAGTCCCGGGTCCGGTTCGGTGGCCAAGGGCGCGAGCACCTCGGCGACGATCAACACGGCGGTCACGGCCGGCAGCGCGCAGAACGTCGCGCTCACCGTCACCGGCGCGCCCGCCGGGGTCAACGCCACGATCACCCCGACCTCGGTCACCGCGGGCGGGTCCGCGACGTTGAACATCGCCGCCTCCACGTCCGCGACGCCGGGCACCTATCCGCTCACGATCAACGGAGTGGGGCCCTCGGCGACGCACAGCGCGACCTACCAGCTCACCGTCACCTCCGGGCCGACCACCGACGACTTCTCCATCTTCGTCGCACCCGCGTCCGGCACCGTCCCCCAGGGCGGGACCGGCACGGCGACGGTCAATACCGGCGTCACCGCGGGTCTCACCCAGAACGTCGCGCTGACCGTGACCGGTGTGCCCACCGGGGTCACCGCGACGGTCGACCCGACGTCGGTCGACGCGGGCTCGTCGGCGACGTTGAACATCGCCGTGTCCACCACCGCGCAAACGGGCACCTTCCCGCTGACCGTCACCGGTGTGGGTCCCTCGGCGACGCACAGCGCGACCTACCTGCTCACCATCACCGTCATCGGCGGCGGCGGCCTGCTCAACGCGGACCTGGAGAGCGGCGCACTCAGCCCGTGGACCTGCCAGCCGGGCGGCGCGGTGGTCACCACCGTCGCGCACGGCGGTACCCACTCCATCGCGGCGGCGGCCGGCCCGGCGCAGACCGGGGAGTGCCGGCAGACGCTGCAACTCGCCCCGAACTCGACGCACACGCTCACCGGTTGGGTCCGCGGGAACTACGCCTACCTGGGCGTCAGCGGCGGCGCGAGCGGCAGCACGTGGGCTTCGCCCGGGGCCGCGTGGACCAAGCTGACGGTGCCGTTCACCGTCGGCGCATCCGGCTCGGTGACCGTCTACCTGCACGGCTGGTACGCGCAGGGTTCGGTCTACGGCGACGACTTCGCGATCACCTGAGCTCGGGGCGTCGAGATCGACCGGGACCGGATCGTCGAGCCGGGACCAGGTCGTCGTGACCACCCGGAGCCCGGGTCGTCGTGACCACCCGACACCGGATTCGCCGGAGCGGGCCCCGCGGATCCGATCGGGTCCGCGGGGCCGGCCGCACACGCCCCGTCGATCGCCCATGAACCCCGGTCGCCGGCTCGCGACCCCACCGTGAGCCGGCGGCCGGTCGTCGGCGTGCGCGCGATGGAAGGTCTCGACGCGAGCGGGTCCGTTCGGCGTCGGTGCCTTCGGACGGCGCCCGCGGGCGTCCGTCGGCGTCGTGCACCCCCTGGTGCCGGGCCGGACGAGTACCGGTACGCAGTTGTCACGCCCTGCCTCGCAGCGGCAGCACACGCGATACGAGGGGGCGTGCATCACGCCATCACTGCCGCTGCGCGTACTGCCACGGTCCAGTCATGCACGAGTCGGTGCGATGCTTCGGCGAGTTCGGCGAGTTCGGCGAGTCGTGCCCGTTGCCGGTCTTCATGCGGACCCATGACGTGGCTCGGGAAACAGCCCGGCGCGCGGTCGCGATCGTGCGCGAGGCCGGCCACGTCGAGACGAAGCCACAACGAGGCACGTTCGTGTTCGCACGCGACAAGGACACCGAAAGCTGAAGTAGGTCAGCCCCGACCCCGGTTGCTTCGGGTTGGGGCTGACCCGGGTGCTGGGTGATGGGCGCCGGTCCGATCTCCACTCGGCGGTTCGGGCCGTCGACCCATGTCCGTTGCCCGTCCGGGCTCACGGTGACCCCGTGCTGTTCGCGCGCGGGCTCGCCCTGGGCACGCCACGCGTCGTAGGCGGTTTCGATCTCCGCCCACAGATCACGTGGTCCGGACTCGTTCACCTCGAACTTGTCGGCCCCGGGCACGTAGTCCACCGATGCCCACGACAAGCCGTCACTGAGCCATTGCGTGTACTCGTCCGCAGCGTCGCCGCGCCCGAAGTACACGCGTTGCTCGACATCCGGCAGTCGGAGCCCGATCGCGAACTCTGTGTGCTCCTCCCTCATGCGTCTTGGGTCGGTCGTGGTGTGTCGCACCCTGTCCGGTGCCGGGTCCGGGATGACGTCGCCCACGAACTCGCGGGTGTCGAACCTTCGACGTTGCGACCGTGCCCACATGAAGTTCACGCTGCCCACGAACGGACCGCTCGCCGTGCCGTCGCTGTTGACGACAAGACGTAGAAGCCCGCTGTTGTGGAACGCGGTTCCCCAGGGTGTGAGGATCACACCGCCGGGCTTCACTTGCTCCGGCCACTCGTACGGCACGTGCTGAACCGCCATGGTCGCGATGAGGCGGTCGTACGGTGCGCCGTCCGGGTACCCCCGCAATCCGTCGCCCACGACAACGAACGGTGCGGCGCGGCAAGCGATCAGGCTCTCTTTGGCTTGTGCCGCCAGGGCCGGGTCCACCTCGATCGTGATCACCTCGCCATCGGTCAGCGCGGTGGCCCGAACTCCCATACGGGGTGCGGCTTTCGCATCCGATCGGACGGGGCAGAGGGTCCGACCAACTGTGAACGGAGGTTGCCGGTTCCCCCTGCCCCCTTCCGCGCACGGATCGGCCGTACGAGCGCGTACCCCGACAGTGTTCGGCCATCGATGCGTGAAAGGCGATACTCGGGCGGGCTTTCCGCAACCGGCTCATCCGGCATCGCGCATCACTCCGATTCGGGTAGCGGTCCGTGGCTCTCGGCGCGCCGTGCGGGGAATGGACAAGCCCAGCGCCGAGGTTCTGCCGCCGATTCAGCTCCATACACAGACGTTGGCGGTGCGCGGTAGACCCGCGCGGCGACAGAGAAGACGGCATTCCGGCGTCATTAGGGGCGGCAAGTCGGTGTCGGAAGCGTGTGCGCACGTCTACCGTGATCCGCATGACGGAGCCGAACAGCACACTTCGCGCGGTCCGCATGGGGCTGCTTCTGAGTCAGGACGAAATGGCCCGGGCCGTTCGCAACGCCGGCGAACGGTCGGGGGAACCCAACGGGTGCAGCAAGCGACACGTCCAACGCTGGGAAGCGGGTGAAGTCGCAGCGCCACGGCCGGTCTACGCACGTGCCCTCGAGTCCGTCACCGGCCTTCCGATCGGCGCGCTCGGCTTCACACTGGCGGTACCCGTGGCGCGGCTCTCCGACGACTGAGCCGGTGGCCATGATCTGAAGCCCTCGCCCACCGGAGTGGCAGCCGCCCGCAACACGCCCGGCGCCGACACTCATGAGGCCGCCCAAGGCAGCTACAGCGGGATATGGCTCAGCCGGTACGAATACTACTCCAGTGGCCGGAACGGAACGTACGTCGGACAGCACCACGTCATCCTGTTGCAACACGGCAACCGGCTCACGGCGCGCAGCCTGCCCGGCTCCTCGGACTCCCCGCTGACTCTCGATCCGGCCGTCGATCGGAACGTCGTGACGGGTACGTGGACGGAGCAGACCGCGAACGACGGCTACTACCAGGGGGCGCGCTACCACGGGGCGATCCAACTCCTCGTGGAGCCGACCAGCCGCCGTATGTCCGGGAAGTGGGTCGGATTCGGCAAGGAGTTCGACGTGAACACGGGACCGTGGGAACTGGTCTTCAAAGACGCGTCCACGTCGAAGGCAGCCCTGGAGCGGTACAACAAACGCCCCGAATGAGCGATGACGAGGTCTGGCGCGGAGCAAGGTACCGACGGAACCGTCGTTGGCCTTTGCCGCGAAGCTCCCGGTCGGTGACCGGCGCCGGGCATGCGTTGGGCCCCGGCGGGTGGCGCCGCCGGGGCCCGTGATCGACTCGCCTCCCCCCGAGGGTGTCGATCAGATCCGCTGCCACAGAGCCGGCACGTTGGGCGGCTCCCAGCCCGGTTGTGCGGTGTGGCCCTGCAGGCAGCGGTAGTTCTGGCCGCCGTAGGTCGCCGTGCTGCCGGCCGCGTAGTTGGTGCCCACGCGCCAGGTGCCGCCCGGCGGGTTGGTGGGCGGTTCGCTCGTCGGCGGCTGCGTGGTCGGCGGTACGCCGTTCACGTTCAGCACGAAGTCGAAGGACGCCTGCCTGCCGTTGCCGACCGTGCGCACCGTCATCAGCAGGCGGGGGTCGAAGATGGTGTCGGTGTTGTTGCGCGGCTCACCCGGGAAGTACGTCTGCGTGGTGAGGATGCCGCGGTTGGGCGCCTGGACCTTCATGTGCAGGTGCCGGGTGCGGCCGGGGTACAGGCCCGGCACGATCGTGGTCAGCGAGTACGCCCCCTGGGCGTTGGTGAACTGGTGGCCCCGGAAGGTGTATCCGACGTTGTCGTAGTTGCCGTTGGTGTCCGCCTGCCAGAAGTCGAGCAGTACGTTCGCCAGTGGCTGACACTGCCGGCCGAACACGTATCCGGAGACGGTGAGCGGCACACCCGGGGTGTTGGGGGTGGTGAGCACCGAGCGCAGCGGTGAGTTGGGCTTGAAGTACGGGCCCTCGGTCTGCGCGATCGTGGGCTCGTCGCCGTCGTGGCAGAAGGGGGTGGGTTCCAGCGTGCCCGACTCGCGCTGCGCCCTGGCCAGCGCGGGCACGCCGCCGATGAGCAGCGGGAGGGGGGCGGCCACCAGGGCCGCCTTGAGCAGGTTCTTGCGGGTGATGCCGTGCCTGACGGGCTCGTCCTGATCGGTGTTGTCGGTGTCCACGGCGACCTCTCCTCGGCGAGGGGGACGGGCGGGCAGGGTCGAGGAATCGATCCGCCCACTCGCGATTGGTCTGAACCTATGCGCGCCGATCGGGTGCGTCGATGGACAAAGCACGGCCCTCGTGGTGCTTCGCGTTGATGTCCCGGCGGTACTCCCCGGGGGTGCTTCCGGTCTCCCGGCGGAAGAATCGGCAGAAGTACGCGGGGTCCGCGAATCCCACCCGATCGGCGACCTGGCGCACCGTCAGATCACTGCCCGCGAGCAGCCGTTTGGCCTCGACCACCTGGGTCTGGCGGATGATCTGACCGGGGGTGCGCCCGGTCGTGCTCTTCACCGCGTGGTTGAGGTGGCCCACCGATACGCCCAGTTGGGCGGCATACGCGCCGACCGTGCGATCCAGGGGATCCAGGTCCACCGGCCCGTCCAGCAGCCGGGTGAAGCGCTGGGCGATGACGGCGGTGGGGCCCGGATCGGGATCGGGGTCGCCGTCCGGGCCGCTTCGTGCCGCGAGTCGTGCCGCGCGCAGGATCAGCACGTGCAGGTACGCCTGCAGGATCGGGATGAACCCCTCGCCCTGCTCGGCGTATTCGCGCCGCATCTCGGCCACCACCCCGGCCAGCCCCGGTGCCGCCTCGGGTGTGGGTCGCAGCCTCGGGTGTCCGGCCAGGTCGCGTACCGTGTCCCGGTCCTCGGGGTGGGTGAGCAGGAAGTCGTCGTTGAACAGGACGACCCAGCCGGTGAGTTCCCGCATCCGGTGCCAGAAGTGCACCTGGCCGGGCGCGACGAAGAACAGGTGCGGCGGGGTGACCGTGCGCGGCATTAGGTCGATCACGTGTGTGCCGCGCCCGCCGGTCACGAAGACGATCTCGTAGAAGGTGTGCCGATGGGGGAAGTCGGCGCGCGACATCGGCCCGATCGTGTCGAACGAGCCGATCGCGAACGGCAGGATGCTCGGCGCGGGGACGTCCAGTCGGTGCAGGGGGACCGCCGGGCGAAGCTGGGTCGGCGAACTCATCGGCTCACCCCGACGCGTTCGTCGGGCCGTTCCGGTCGTTCCGGTCGTTCCGGCCGTTCGCCGGGCCGGTGCTGCCGGTGCTGCCGGTGCTGCCGGTGCTGCCGGTGCCGCCGGTCCCGCCCGGGTGGCCCGTCCGCTCCTTCCGTCCCGGGCGGCCCGTCCGGCCCGTCGTAGCTGCGCGAATTCCATGCCATGTCGGCCCCCTGCGGTTCCGGTCGATGCGGCCGGCGCTCGTTCAGCGGCCAGGCTAGACCGATCGATACCCGCCGTGGGCGAGTTCGCACCGTCCGTCACGAACTGGCAAACACGGCCGCCCCGGTGGGCCGCCGCGCGAGCGGCCGGGCACGCGGGACGCCCCGACCCTCCGCCCCCGGGCCCGGGCGGCTACCCCACCGGACGCACCAAGAGGGTCAGTCCGGTCGGGCTGGGAATGGGCTCGCGCACCGACACTCCCACCCGCAGACCCGCCGGCGGCTCGAAGCTCCAGCGTCGACCCACCGCCACCAGGGTGGCCATCATCTGCATCCCGGCGAAGTTGTCCCCGATGCACTTGAACCGGCCACCGCCGTACGGGGTGAACGCGTGCCGCGGCGGCTGCCATCCGCCGCCCGGCAACCACCGCTCGGGCGAGAACACCTTGGGATGCGGGAACAGCCGCGGATCGGTGTGCAGGGAGTGCTGGCTATAGGCGGTGTCGGTGTCCACCGGCAGCATCACCCCGCCCAACTCCACGGCGGCGGTGGTGCGTTGGGTCACGAGCTGGACCGAGTGCAGGCGCATCGCCTCGTACAGCACCGCCCGGGTGTAGGGCAGTCGGGCCAAGTCGGCCATCGTGGGGACGCCCTCCAGTGTCGCGATCTCGGCCAGCATGCGCTCCTGCGCGCCGGGACGCAGCGCCAGGCGGAACCACGTCCAGGCCAAGGTGGTCGGCACGTTGGCCGCACCGCCGATGAGCATCGCGATCACCTCGTCGCGCACGAGCTCGTCGCGCAACGGCGCACCGGTGTCCGGGTCGCGGGCCGCCAGCAGGCATCCCACCACGTCCGCCGCCCGCGCGTGCGCCGGTTCGGCGTCGCGGCAGGCGGCCACCGCCTCGTCGACCACCGCGCGCATGCGGACCATCGCCGCCTCCCCTCGGCGGACGAAGGGCAGCGGCATCCGGTCCACCGACTTGGGCATCATCGGGCGCTCCACCGCCGCCTTCTCGATCACCGGAAGCACCTCCGCCAACCGGGCGAGCACGTCTGTGCTCAGCCGCCCGGAGAAGAGCGTCTCCGCGGTCTCCGCGACCGCGAGCGCCCTCAACTCGCCCATCACGTCCACCGGACACCCGGGCGTCCAGTCGGCGCAGCGCAGTTCCACCTGTCGGTATACCGACGCCAGGTGCCGCTCGACGTGGGCGGGTCCGAACGCCTTTCGGATGGTCAGCCGTTGCCGGTGGTACAGCTCCCCGTCCGAGGTGATCACCCCGTGGCCCAGCAGCGGCACCATGCGTTGGAACTGCCTTCCGCGGCCGAAGCTGCGTCCCTTGGACGACTGCACCTGGTGCACCAGGTCCGGGTCGGTGACCACGTACATCGGTGCGGTACCGAGCCGGATCCGCACCAACGGCCCCAGCCGGCGCAGGGATTCGAGGAATCGCAGCCGGTCGCCGGCGAGTCGGTGCAGATGTCCCACTCCCGGCAGGCCGCCCGCGGCGGTGGGCACATCGTCGAGAGTCAGCACAGGCCACTCCTTCGCGTGGTTCGCCCAGCCCCCGTGCCCGCCAGTGTGACCATCGCGGCGTCGTACCGGCAGGGCGCGCCAACCATCGTGGCCGGCGCCCCCGCGTGCGACCCCGCACGCCCTTACCGACCGGGCCCGGGAGCGCGAGCATGGCCCGGTGACGGGGGCAACGCCCGGTGCCGCGGACGTCTGCGGTCGGCCACGGGCGTGCCCCGCGACGGACAGCGGATCCAAGGAGCGCTCCATGTCCACGCCCACCACCGCCATCGCGCCGCCGATGGCCGCCCACGCCCTACCGATCCTGGGGCACACCCTGCCCATGTGGCGCGACCCCATGTCGTTCCTGCTGGCGCAGCACGCGATCGCCCCCGTGGTGCGCCTGCGCCTGGGCCCCAAGCTCGCCTACCTGATCACCCGTCCCGAACCGGTGCACAAGGTGCTGGTCACCGAGGCGCACCGGTTCGACAAGGGCGGTCCGTTCGTGGACGCCGCCCGCACGCTGATCGGCGACGGCCTCGGTACCTGCGCCGCAGGCGACCACCGCTACCAACGTCCGTTGATGAACCAGGCGTTCCGCAAGCGGTGCATCGTCTCCTATACGGATGCCATGGTCGACTGCGCCCGGGACCTCGTCTCCTCGTGGCAGCCCGGCCAGATCATCGACGTGTGCCGGGACATGCGCCGGCTGGCCTGCCGCGCGCTGACCCGCACGCTGTTCTCCGATCCCGCGCAGGCCCGGCTGACCGCCGAGATCGAAGCGGCGTACACCGTGCTGATGCCCGGCATGTGGTGGCAGATGGTGATCCCCATCGGCCTCGTGCACAAGGCGCCGCTGCCGGCGAACCGCCGTTTCGAGCGGGCCCGGGTGACCGCCCGCAGCCTGATCGCCCGCATGGTCGCCGCCTATCGGGTCCGGGACGAGGAGATGCACGACGGTCTGGCCACGATCATGTCCGCCCGCGACGAGCACGGTCGGGCGTTCACCGACGACGAGGTGTGCGATCAGATCGCCACCTTGATGATCGGCGGCATCCCGGCCACCGCCGACCTGTTGGCGTGGCTGTTCTGCGTGCTCTCCCGGGAGGAGGCGAGGAGCCGGGAGGTGACCGCGGAGGTGGACTCCGTCCTGGCCGGTCGCGCCCCCGGCCACGAGGACATCGCGCGGTTGCCCCGGCTGGGCCGGGCACTGACCGAGACACTGCGGCTGTACCCGTCGGTGTCGATCCTCAGTCGCCGGGTCGTCGAGCCGATCACCCTCGACGGCACCCGGCTCGAGGCGGGCGACGAGGTGTTGTTCAGCCCGTACTGCCTGCACCGCGACCCGGGCGTGTTCGCCGACCCGGAGCGATTCGACCCCGACCGTTGGCTGCCCGCGGCCGTCGGCCGGGAACAGCGCGAGGCGTTCATCCCGTTCGGGGCCGGCACCCGCAAGTGCATCGGCGACGCGTACGGCATGACCGAGGCCACGCTCGCCGCCGCGGCGATCCTCTCCCGGGTGCGGCCGGCCAAGGTCCCCGGTACGCCGGACGCGGCGCCGCTGCTGCGGATGACTCTGTCGCCGGTCCCGCTGAACCTGACGGTCGAACCGCGTACCAACGGAATCCACGGACCGAGGGAGACCGCCGATGAAGGCGCACCGGCTCGCTGCCCAGCCCATCGTGCCGGCGGCGGCGACGGCGACTGACCACCGACATCCGGCGACCGGGCTCGAGACCCCGCGATTGTGGTGCCCGATCGCGCCGGCCCGGCACGCGGCGGAACAGGAGGTGACCGACCGGACGATCGAGTGGATGCGGCGATTCGACTACATCCGCACACCGCAGGAGGAATCGAGCGCGCGGGCCGCCCGGTTCGGCGCACTCGGCGCGCTCACCCATCCGCACGGCAGCCTCGACGGCGCCGTGTTGGCGGCGCAGGCGATGGTGTGGCTGTTCCTCCAGGACGACCGGTTCTCCGAACGCGCCCCGGCGCAGGGCCGGATCGAGGATCTGGCCGAGCACATCCTGTGCTGCCAGCGGGTGTTGCACGGCCCGGCGGAGATCCCCGAGCCGCCCGGGCGGTATCCGGCCGCGCTGCTGGATCTGCGCATCCGGCTGGCCGGCATGGCGGCCGACCCCGAGCAGGTGGAGCGGTTCACCGACGGCTTCAACCGGTATCTGGCGGCGGTCGCCGCGGAGGCGATCTATCGGGTCCGGGGCGTCACGCCCGACCTGGCGCAGTACATCCGGCTGCGGGAGTCGACGATCCTGATGCGCGGCATGTGCTTCGTGCTCATCGAACTGGCCGACGACTGCTACCTGCCGGGCCCGCTGTGGGCGCGGCCCGACGTGCGCCGCTGCGAACGGGCCGCCGCGCTGGCGATCGCCTACACCCACGACATCCTCTCCGGCCTGCGTGAGTTGTACTGGCCGGGCCACGTCAATCTGATCACCGCGCTGGCCCGGCACCTCGATCGTCCGTTGGCCGACGCGTTGGCGGAGGCGGTGCGGATGTGCGAGGAGCAGATGGCCCTGTTCCAACGACTGGCCGGGCCGCTGGCCGAGGAGGGGGACGAACGACTGGCGCGCTATGTGCGGGGCATGGGCGCGTGGATCCGCGGCAACCTGGACTGGTCGATGACCTGCGGCCGCTACCACGTGTCCTCGCCGCGCCCCTCGGGCGAGTCGCCCGGGATGTTCGGCGCCTGAGGACACGGCCCGGGGGCGGCGGACGACGCGAGGACGATTCGTCGGCGGGAGACTACTTCATACGGCGTTTCGTCCGTGAAACCGGAGAACCACCCCGAATGGGTCGCCAGAGGTCGAGTGGGCGAATGTCTGGTCGCGCGCGAAGAGGCCCGGCCGACGTTTCGTCGGTCGGGTCGCGCCCGCGCCTTCGGCGGGCGGGGCGGCGCACGTGCGGGAAGCCGATTGCCCGGGGTGCGGGCGGCCGGCAGGGTCGTGGCCATGCCTACCTTCTCCGCGCACGACGGGACCCCGCTCGCGTACCACGTGTCGGGGGACGGCGCGCCCTTGGTGTGTCTGCCCGGCGGGCCCATGCAGGCCTCCGCCTACCTCGGCGACCTCGGCGGCCTGGCCGGGCACCGCCGGTTGATCATGCTCGACCTGCGCGGGACCGGCGAGTCGGCGAAGCCGCAGGACACCTCCTCGTACCGCTGCGACCGGCTCGTCGAGGACGTCGAGGCGCTGCGTGGGCACCTCGGCCTGGCGCGGATGGACCTGCTCGCGCATTCGGCGGGCGCGAACCTGGCCGGGCGGTACGTGAGCCGGCACCCCGAACGGGTGGGCCGGCTCGTGCTGGTCACGCCCAGCGTGATGGGCGTCGGGCTCGCGATCACCGCGACGGACCGGACCGAAACCGCGCGGCTGCGCCGGGCCGAGCCGTGGTTCCCGCAGGCGTTCGCGGCCCTGGAGGCGATCGTGGCCGGCCGGGCCGCGGCGGATACGTGGGGCGCCATCGCGCCGTTCGCCTACGGCGTCTGGGACGATCGGGCCCGGGCGCATCGCGCGGCCGAGGACACCCAGCGCAACGACGAGGCGGCGGCCGCTTTCGGGGCGGAGGGCGCGTTCGACCCGGCCGCCACCCGCGCGGCGCTGGCCCGCTTCGGGGCGCCGGTCCTCCTGCTCGCCGGCGAGGTCGACATCTCCGGTCCGCCGCGGGTGATGGGGGAGTTCGCCGCGTTGTTCCCGCACGCCGAACTCGTGGTCCAGGCCGGGGCCGGCCACTTCCCCTGGCTCGACGACGCCGACCGTTTCGTGCGGACCACGGCGACGTTCCTGGGGTAGCGCCGTGCCGCGCCGCGTCCCGGGAGCGCCGCGCCTCGGAGCGCCGCGCCGTCGGCTCCGGGGGTGTGTGCGAGAGCGCCTTCGGTCAGCCCGCGATGGTGAGTTGCATCAGGGCCTTCGCGGTGTGCATGCGGTTCTCGGATTGCTCGAAGACGCGGCTTCGAGGGCCTTCGAAGACCTCGTCGTCCACTTCGAGGATGTCCGGGTGCGCGCGGGCGGTCTCGGTGTCGAGGTCGTGGAAGGCCGGGAGGCAGTGCAGGTAGATGGTGTCCGCGCGCCCGGTGCCGGCCATCAGGTCGGGGGTGACCTTCAAGTCCCGGAGCAGGTCGACGCGTTCGCGGGTGTGCGCCTCCTCGCCCATGGACACCCACACGTCGCCGTAGACGGCCGCCGAGTCGGCCAGGGCATGGGCGGGCGACGCGGTGACGGTGATCGCGGCGTGCGGGGACTCGGCCTCGGCGAGCAGCTCGGCGATGGATCCGGGGTTCGGGTGCAGCGGCTCGGGGGCCAGGACGCGCAGGTCCAGACCGAGTTTGGCGGCGGCGATGGCCAGCGTGTACGCCACGTTGTTGCGGCCGTCGCCGACGTAGGTGACGGGCAGGCCCTCCAGACGACCGAAGTTCTCGCGCAGGGTGAGCAGGTCGGCGAGGACCTGGGTGGGATGGTACGAGTCGCACAGGCCGTTCCACACCGGTACGCCCGCGTGGCGCGCGAACTCGGCGATCGTCGCGTGCTCGAAGCCGCGGAACATCACGCCGTCGAAGACCCGACCGAACACCCGGGCGATGTCGCGGACGGACTCCTTGACGCCGAACCGGATGTCCTCGCGGCCGAAGAGCTCCGGATGCGCGCCGGACTGCGTGGCGGCGACCACGAACGAGACCCGGGTGCGGCACGAGGGCTTGAGAAAGATCAGTGCGATGTTGCGACCGGCCAGGACCGGGACACGTTCGCCGTGCGCGGCCCGCTCCTTGGTGTCCGCCGCCCGGTCGAGCAACTCGGTGATCTCGTTTGCGCCGACGTCGCGCAGGGAGAGCAGATTGCGGCCTTTGAGAGTGGAATATCCCATGGGTGGACCTCGACTCGACGACTCGATGATGCATGAATATGTCTTACTCGGCATCATCATGCACCATGGCGTGCGGATGCCGCAGGTGTTTCCGCCCGGAAACCGGTGGAGGCCGGGCGGGTCCGGCTGGTAGCTTCCCGATCGTGTCCAGCCCCGAGTCGGACAGACGACGGCCGCCGGTGAAGCGGTGGCCGACCTCCTGTCGAACGTGTCGATGAACTGAGCCGCCCGGCCGCAGCAGCGAGCCGAGGGCGTGCTTCGACCCGCCCGCGGGCATGACCGCCATCCGAGTCGCCGGAGCAGCGAAGTGTGGGCTCCGCGCCGCAGTTGCGACACCCGGGCGAACAAGCCGGTGTCGTGCGCACGCGCGGACGCGGCCCACCCCTGCCCAATCGGATCCGGATCGGATCCCTCGGACGTCCATGGGGTTTCGTCATGCCATTCGCTGTCTACGTGCTCGGGCTCGCGGTCTTCGCCCAGGGCACCTCGGAGTTCATGCTGTCCGGCCTGCTCTCGGGCATCGCCGCCGACCTGCACGTGTCCATTCCCACCGCCGGGCTGCTGACCTCGGCGTTCGCGATCGGGATGGTGGTCGGCGCGCCCGCGATGGCGCTGCTGAGCCGCACCTGGCCCCGCCGGCGCGCGCTGTTGTCGTTCCTGGGCGTGTTCATCGCCGTGCACGTGGTCGGCGCGCTCGCCCCGAACCACCCGGTCCTGCTGGCCACCCGGGTGGTCGGCGCACTCGCCAACGCCGGGTTCTGGGCGGTGGCCCTGGTGACCGCGATCGACCTGGCCGGGCCCGAACGTCGCGCCCGGGCCACGTCCGTGGTGGTCGGCGGGGTCACCCTCGCGTGTGTGGCGGGGGTGCCCGCCGGTGCGTTGCTGGGCGCGTGGTGGGGGTGGCGCTCGGCGTTCTGGGCGGTGGCCCTGGTGTCGCTGCCGGCCGTGTTCGCGATCGCCCGCACGGTGCCGAACCGGCCGGTCATGGCGGATGCCGCGGTCGGCGCGCGCCGCGAACTGCGGGCCCTGTCCACGCCGCCGCTGCTGATCACCCTGCTGCTGAGCGCGCTCGTCCAGGGCGCGACGTTCGGTACGTTCTCCTACCTCGAACCGCTGGTCACCGACGTCGCCGGGCTCGGCGACGGATGGGTGCCGCTCACGCTCGCGCTGTTCGGGGTGGGCTCGTTCGTCGGCGTCACCGTCGCGGGCCGCGTCGTCGACGCGCGGCCGAACGCGCTGATCACGGCCGGCATGGCGGCGCTGGCGGTGGGATGGGCCCTGCTCGCGGCGACGGCCGCTCATCCGGTCGCGGTGATCGTGCTCGTCCCGGTGCAGGGGATGCTCGCGTTCGGCACCGGAACGGCCTTGATCTCCCGGGTGCTTCGACTCGCCCCGGAGACCTCGGCGTTGGCCGGAGCGGGCGCCACCGCCGCCTTCAACGTGGGCGGCGCCCTCGGGCCCTGGCTCGGCGGCTTGGCCATCGACGCCGGGTTCGGCTACCGCGCGCCGGTGTGGGTGAGCACGATCCTGATGGTCACCGCCCTTGCGGTGGCGGGGGTGACGCGTCGGGCGACCCGGGCGAGCGCGGCGACCCACGCGCCCGACGCGACCCACGCGCCCGATGCGCCACGGGTACCCGGGACGCCCGAGGCGCCCGAGGTGGCTGAAGCGATCCAAGGGCCCGAGGCGACCCAAGGGCCCGAGGCGACTCGAGCGCCAGAGCCCCGCGAAGGCGTCCGGTAGCTCTCACCCCACGACGCCGGTCGGGCGCATCGATCCACCGCCCGACCGGCGTCGGAGCCGTCGGCCCGCGGCCGTCAGCCCATCCCGACCCGCGCCAGCACCCGCATCGCCCCCGGCGACACCCGACTCAGCAACCGGCCCGCCTTCGCCTCCGGCGTCACCGGCACCACCGCCCGCCGCCGTCGGATCGCCCGCACGATCTGGTCGGCGACCTTCTCCGGCGGGTAGTTCCGCCGGGCGTACAGCCTGGAGAACCGTTCCCGACGCGCGTCCTGTTCGGTGTCGTCCACGCCGGAGAAGGTGGTGCTGCGGGTGATCCCGGTGTTCACGATGCCGGGGCAGATCGTGCTCACCCGCACGCCCGAACCGGCGAGCTCGGCCCGCAGGCAGTCGGACAACATCGCCACCGCGGCCTTGCTCGTCGCGTACGCCGCCAGCATCTTGGCTGGCGTATACGCCGCCGCCGACGCGAGGTTGACGATGTGCCCGCCCTCGCCGCGCTCGGCCAGCAGCGTGCCGAACGCCCGGCAGCCGTGGATCACGCCCCACAGGTTGACGTCGAGCACACGCTTCCACTCGGCGTTCGTCGTGGCCAGGAACGTGCCCGAGTGACCCACACCCGCGTTGTTGACCACGATGTCCGGGACGCCGTGCGCGTGCACGACCTCGGCGGCGAACGCGTCCATCGCCGCGCCGTCGGCCACGTCCACCCGATACGCGTGCGCCGTCCGCCCGTACAACCGGGCGAGTTCGGCCGTGCGCTCGGCGGCGGGCAGATCCAGATCGCACACCACCACATCCGCGCCCTGTTCGGCGAACGCGACCGCGGTGGCCCGCCCGATCCCACCTCCCGCGCCGGTGACCAGCGCGAGTCGCCCCGCGAACGGGTCGTCGCCAGACGGGCGTTCGCGTTGCCGGGCCAGGTCCAGCGCCGGTGTCGCGGTGCCGTGCTCGATGTGTTCGACGAACTCGCGGGTCATTCGGGCCACGGTCGGTCCCTTCTCCAGGAGGGCGGACCAGTGGCCCGCGGCGACACTCCGCCGCCACAGCCGAGGCACCCAGCGTTCCAGGCCCTCGGACAGCGCCGCCCCGACGTAGCGGTCGTCGGTGAGCGTGATCAGTTGTACCGGCACGGTCGTCTCCCGGCGGCCCGGCAACACCATCCGCGGCAGCATGTTGGCGCGGTACAGCGCGATCCCGCGCACCGCGTCCTCGACCAGCGTGGGCTGCGGGTGCCCGGCGCGCGGCCGGATCCCCTCCGCCCCGGCCAGCACCCGATCCCAGCGGGCGGCCAGTCCCAGCCGCCAGGTCGCGGGCGCGAGCACCGGCAGGTGGAACGCGGTGATGTACCACGAGCGCACGGACTGCGCCGCGAGTTGCCGCAGATGCCGGGGGGTGGGCCGGGCGAACCGGGCGCGGGCCCAGTGCCCGACGTGGTCCAGACAGGGCCCGGAGATCGAGGTGTACGAGGCGATCCGGCGCGGGCCGGCCCGATCGGTGACCGCCTCCCAGGCCTGGATCGAGCCCCAGTCGTGGGCCAGCACGTGCGCCGGCCGATCCGGCGCGACCGCAGCCAACACCGCGAACAGGTCGGCCGCCAGTTGTTCGAGCCGGTAGCCGTACCGACTCCCGGGCGCGCCGGAGGCTCCCGCGCCGCGCACGTCGTAGCGGACCACCCGGTGATCGCGTTCCAGGTCGGCGGCGACGTCGTCCCAGACCCGATGGCTGTCCGGGTACCCGTGTACCAGCAGCACCAACGGCCGTTCCTCCGGGCCCTGTTCGTACACCGCCAGGGACACCCCGGCGGAGACCACCGTGCGGGTGCGCAGGTCCTCGACCACGTCCACGACGCGCTTCGCGTCGGTCGCGGGCGGCGCCGTCATCGCCCGCCCGCCGCACGCACCCGGTGCACGTGCGGCACGTCCTCGTCCAGCCAGTACGCGTCGTCGTCGGTGACCACCAGCAACTCCTCGAATTTGGCGCCCACCGCACGCAACGCGATGTGCGGCTCCACCGCCCACAGTCCGGGCGTCGGCGCGTGCCGGGACGCCCGTCCGTCCGCCCACAGCGGCGAACGCCCGTGCAGCCGCTCGCCGATCAGTTCCCGGCCCAGGGTGCGCAGTGTGCGCACGCCGAAGCCCAGGGCGTTCACCCCGACCGGCCGGCGCAGCGTCACCCGGGTGACCCGATGGCCGATCACCCGGCCGGGATAGACCCGATGCCGGTTGTCGTAGCCGTGTTCGAGGATCAGCGCGTCCACCGCGCGGTACACGTCGTCGAGCGGCTTGCCCGCCTTGACCTCGCGCAGGATCAGGTCGCGGTACGCGCCGAGGTCGAGGACCAGGCGATCCCACACCGCGTTCTCGCCGACCTTGCCGGCATAGCCGATGTCGGCGGTGTACCCGTCCACGATCGGCGCGCAGTCCAGCACGTACGGCATGCCCTCGGCAAGCACCCGGCCGGTGGCGAAGAACTGCAGCGGGCTGTGGAAGTTCCGGAAGGCGGTGCGGTCGCCGAACCACGCGAACGGGATGTGGAAGAAGTCCCGGACTCCCTCCGCCACCAGTTCGCGGCGCAGCCGCGCGGCGGTCTGACGCTCCGTCACGCCCGGCTCGATCCAGGCCGCGACGCGCTCGGCGCAGCGGTAGGCCAGCCGCTGCACGTCGCGGAAACGATCAAGGTCGACCTCGTCGAACGCGAACGCCGGGATCCCCCGGGGCGCTCGTGCCGCCGGAACCTGTGGCCGTGTGCTCATGTCCTCCGCCTTCGTGGGGGGTGGGATGGCGAACGCGGACACCCCGCCCGCGCGGTCGCTCACAGATCCAGGATCAGCCGCTCGCCCGCCGCGGCGCGCGACACGCACACCAACATCGCGCCGGCCGCCCGCTCGTCGTCGGTCAGCCGCAGATCGCGGTGGTCGACCTCGCCCGCCAGCACCCGTACCCGGCACACACCGCAAAATCCCTGACGGCACGAGTAGGCGGTCTGGGGCAGGGCCTCGCGCAGCACGTCCAGGGCGGGTCGATCGGCGGGCACGGCCAGATCGATCCCAGCGCGCCGCAGGCGCAGTTCGAACGGCCGCCCGTCGACCACCGGGGCGGGCGCGAAGCGCTCGAAGTGCAGACCGCCGCCCGGACCGGCGTCGACGGCAGCGCGGACGCCGGCCAGCATGGGCGCCGGCCCGCAGCAGTACACCGCGGCCCCGGCGGGCGCTCGGCCCACCAGCTCCGCGCAGTCGGGCGGGCCCGCCTCGTCGTCCGCACGCACCTCGAACCGCCCGCCCGAGCCGTCCAGTTCGCTCAGCTCGGCGCCGAACGGCAGCGAGGCGCGGGTGCGGCCGAGGTGGATCAGCCGCCAGTCCAGGCCCGCCCGGGCGGCCTGACGCACCATCGGCAGGATCGGGGTGATGCCGATGCCGCCGGCCAGGAACAGCACGGCGGGTTCGGCGGCGAAGGGGAACGCGTTGCGCGGGCCGATCGTGCGCAGCGTCGCGCCCACCGGCAGTGCGTCGTGCATCTCCACCGATCCGCCGCCGCCCTCGGGCAGTCGGCGGATCGCGATCCGGTAGGTGTAGCGGTCCAGGGGGTCGCCGCACAGCGAGTAGTGCCGGCGGCGCCCGGAGGGCAGTTCCAGGAGCAGGTGGGCGCCGGGCTGCCAGCCGGGCAGCCGGCCGCCGGCAGGTGCGGTCAGCCGCAGCGAGATCACCTCCCGTGCCTCGACGACCCGCTCGCGGACCACGAGTTCGAGCATTCCCGCCGGCCGGGGCGGGGCGTCGGGCGCGCCGGCTCGGGCCCGCCGCCGGCCGCGGTGCGCGACCGCGTCGGTGTGCAGCCGGCCGAGCACGGTCAGCGCGCGCATCATCCGGTCGGCGCGCTCGCGCCCGTACAGGTCCGGTGGCACGGTGCTCGGCCCGCCGGATATCGAAGTCGGCGGCGTGGACGGGCTCATGGGCATCCTCGGCATCCTCGGTGTCCGGGACGGACGGCGGGCGGGGGCGCGCTCAGCGGGCGGCGGCGCGGGCGGCGGGTGAGCGGGCCAGGTACGCGACGGCCTGGCGGGTCGAGCCCTCCTGGGTGGGGTGGTAGCGCGGCTTGACGTAGCGCGCGGCGGACCGCGCGGCCCCGGTCAGTCCGGGCAACAGCCCCCGACGCGAAGCCTGTACGTACGCCCGCCAGGTCGGCCTGGCCCGACCTTCCAGCTCGGGATCGGTGAGCATCAGGAAGCGCACACCGCGCACCCACAGCCAGGTCAGTACCGGCCCGGTGACCGCCATGGTGCGCATGCGCCGCAGGTAGCCGGGGTCCAGGTGGACCAGCAAGTCGTAGGCGACGCTGCGGTGTTCGACCTCCTCTGCGCCGTGCCAGCGCAGCAGGTCGAGCATCGTGGGGTCCACCTCGGCCCGGTCCAGGCCGGGCGCGTTGAGCACCCAGTCGCCCAGGAACGCGGTGAAGTGCTCGATCGCGGCGATGATCGCGACGCGCTCGATCAGATTCTCCCGGCGGGCCGCGCCGGTCAGGTCGTCCCGGCCGCCGAGCACCCGGTGGAAGAGCCATTCGACCTGGCGCACGAACGGTGCCGGGTCCAGGCCCTTGGCGAGCAGCAGGTCCAGCACGCCCTGGTGTGCCTCGGCGTGCACGGACTCCTGGCCGATGAAGCCGATCACGTCCTCGCGCAGCCGCTCGTCGGCGATCAGCGGCAGCGCCTCCCGGAAGGTGCGCACGAACCAGCGCTCGCCCTCGGGGAGCAGCAGGTGCAGCACGTTCATCGTGTGCGTGGCCATGGGCTCCTGCGGCACCCAGTGCATCGGAAGGCGCGACCAGTCGAACCGCACGTCGCGCGGGTCGAGTGCCAGGTCGTGGTGTTCGTCGGCGCGAATGGCCGCTCCCTGTCCCGGAGTTCGGGTCGAGCGTCGGGCGATCCGCAAGGCCGTCGGGGCGGGTGGAACCGAGGACATGGCGGTGCTCCTTCGTCGGAAGGATTCTTGTTACCTCACAGTAGGGAGTGTTGAATAAAAGTCAATACCTTGCTCGGACGGCACCGGGGCCCACTTTGCCGAGGCCCCGCCCGGTGCGCGGAACGGCCCGGGCGCGATGTCGGCGGTGAGCTTGTCCGCGGATACGGGGGACTGTCGGGCGCGCACGTCGATCCGGAGACGAACGGCGGCACGATCGGTCGACAGGCGCGCGACCGAGGGGTGTTCGGGAAGGAGTTCCCCGACTTTCGCGAGGTCTTCGCCGGTACTCTTGCCGTGGACGTGCGACTTGGAGCGGAACCGCCCCCGCCGCGTCACCGCCGACCCGTGCACACACCTTGCCGCGATCGAGACTAGGCGCCGTTTTGAATCAAAGTCAACGCCCCCGACCGCAGGGCCGCCGGACCCCGCCCGACTCCGAACGCTCCCAGGCGCGCCGAGCCGAACTCGTGGCCATCGGACGGCAGTTGTTCGCCAACACCTCCTACGACGCGTTGTCCGTGGACGAGATCGCGGCCCGCGCCAACGTGGCCAAGGGCCTGCTCTACTACTACTTCCGGAACAAGCGCGGCTACTACCTCGCGGTGATCGAGGACTCGGTCGCCGACCTGGTCGCCCGCGCCCGCAGCGATGCCGACCAACCCGCCGCCGATCGGCTGCGCAACGTGCTGGACGGCTACCTGCGCTTCGCCCAGGGCAACGAGGCCGCCTACCGCACGGTGGTCAGCGGCGGGGTCGGCTTCGACACCGACGTGCTCACCATCCGCGAACGCGTCCGCGAGGAGATGCTCACCTCGCTCGCCGAGGGGGCCTACGGTCGGTCCGACCTGTCGCCGATCGCCCGCGCCGCGCTGATCGGCTGGTTGTACTGCGTCGAGGGGGTCACCCTGGACTGGCTCGCCCGCCGGGAACTGGAGCGCGAGGCGGTGCACCACCTGCTGGTGATGCTGCTCCTGGACACGTTCGTCACGATCGCCCGACTGGACCCGGCGTGGCAGCCCCCGGCGGCGGCCCTGGCCCTGTGGCGCGCGAGCGGGCACCCGGAATAGCCGACGCCGGGCACCCGGAACAGCCGACGCCGGCACCCGGCGGGTCATCCCAGCGACGGACGCGTTCACCCTCGGGGCCCACATTCGCCGCTCCCGGGTTCGCCCCCACGGCGATCGTCACGGTCCCGGCCGCCGGCTAGCGTTGAGGGCAGATCGGGCACCCGCCCGACGGCCCTCCTCGCGGAGGTGCCCAAGCACCGGAGCCACGGAGACGGCAGCGATGATCAAAGCCGACGCACTCACCAAGCGCTACGGGCCCAAGACCGCCGTCGAGGCACTGACCTTCACCGTCCGCCCCGGCGTGGTCACCGGCTTCCTGGGCCCCAACGGCGCCGGCAAGTCCACCACGATGCGGATGATCCTGGGCCTGGACCACCCCACCTCCGGCACGATCACCGTCAACGGCCGCCGCTACGCGGACCATCGCGCCCCGCTGCACGAGGTCGGGGCGCTGCTGGAGGCCAAGGCCGTGCACACCGGGCGCTCGGCGTACAACCACCTGTTGTCGATGGCCGCCACCACCGGCATCCCCACCCGCCGGGTGCGCGAGGTGATCGAGATGGTCGGCCTGGACGAGGTGGCCCGCAGGCGGGTCGGCGGCTTCTCGCTGGGCATGGGTCAGCGCCTGGGCATCGCCACCGCGCTGCTGGGCGATCCGGCCACGCTGGTGCTGGACGAGCCGGTCAACGGGCTCGACCCCGAGGGCGTGTTGTGGATCCGCACGCTGCTCAAGTCGCTGGCCGCCGAGGGCCGCACGGTCTTCCTGTCCTCGCACCTGATGAGCGAGATGGCGCTCACCGCCGAGCACCTGATCGTGGTCGGCCGCGGCCGGCTGATCGCCGACGTCTCGGTCGCCGAGTTCATCCACAACGCCGCGCCCGACCAGGTCCGGGTCCGTACGCCCGACGCCGACCGGCTGCGCGCGCTGCTGTTCGGCCCCCGGGTGCGGATCAGCGGCCACGAGCGGGACGTCCTGGAGGTGTCCGGGGTGTCCAGCGACGACATCGGCCGGGTCGCGGCGGCGCACGGCATCACCCTGTTCGAACTGGTCCCGCAACAGGCTTCACTGGAGGAGGCGTTCATGGAATCGACCCGGGACGCGGTCGAGTACCGGGTGGCCGCGGGCGGACCCGGATCGGCGCGGACGACCGGCGCGGGCCGCCGCCGCAAGGACGAGGCGGCCTGATGTCGACCACCACGACCGTCGCCGGCGACACCGCCGGCGTCCCCCGATTCGTCTCCACGGCCGCCGGCCGGGGCCGGGTCACCTTCGCGCGGGTGCTCCACGCCGAGTGGATCAAGCTGCGCAGCCTGCGCTCGACCCTGTGGGTCCTGGCCACCGCCGTCTTCCTGGTGATCGCGCTGGGCCTGCTGATCACCTCGGGCACGGTCGACCGCTGGCCGAACATGAGCGCCGGCGAGCGGGAGCGATTCTCCGCGCCCAACGCGAGCCTGACCGGGTTGTATCTGGCCCAACTGGCGATCGGCGTACTCGGCGTCCTGGTGGTCACCGGCGAATACGCCACCGGCTCGATCCGGGCCACCATGTCGGCGGTGCCGCACCGGCTTCCGGTGTTGTGGGCCAAGACCGCGGTGTTCGCGACGGCCACCTTCGTGCTGATGCTCGGCACCTGCCTGGTCGCGTTCACGAGCGGACAGGCGGTGCTGGCGAAGGAGCACATCGACGTCTCGCTCGGCGACCCGGGCGTGCCGCGCGTGGTCGTGGGCGTCGCGGTCTACCTCGCCCTCACCGGCGTCCTGGCGATCGGGATCGGCGCGATCGTCCGCAACGCCGCCGGCGGCATCGCGATCGTGTTCGGACTGCTGCTGGTCCTGCCCGAGGTGGTGCGCGCGCTGCCCGCCGACTGGCAGGAGCGCATCACCAAGTACCTGCCCAGCGAGGCCGGTCAGGCGCTCAGCCGGTGGCGGCCGACGGAGGGCGTGCTGTCCCCGGGAGCGGGCATCACGGTGTTCGTGCTGTACGCGGCGGCCGCGCTCGCGGTGGCGGCGGTGCTGCTCCGGCGGCGCGACGCGTGAACACGATTTCCGCACGGTTCGGCGGCGAGCACGCGCTCGCCGCCGTACCGGCACGTGTGGTGGCCTTCACCCGCCGGCATCCGGTCCGGGCCGACGCCACGCTCTCGGTGGCCCTGCTGTTTCTCTTCGAGGCCGGCAACCTGCTGCGGCTGTCCCCGTGGGTGGTGACGGGGGCGGTGCTGACCCTGCCGCTCGCGCTGCGCCGCCGGGCCCCGGTCGCGGTGTTCGTGGTGATCTCGGCCACGGCGCTGGGGCAGTGGTCCCTCGACGCGCGGACGGGCGCGGACGCGAGCCTGCTGATCGCGCTGTACACCGTGGCCGCGACCTGCGACCGGCGGCGCACCCTGTACGCGCTCGCCGTGGTCGAGATCGGCATCGTGCTCGCCGTCGCGCGCTGGACCGTCGACGGGTACCGGTTCGGCGCGTTCGTCGGGCTCAGCGCGATGGCCGTCACGGCGGCGGTGCTCGGCGCCAACCTGCGCACCCGGCGGCGCTACCTGCTGGCCCTGGAGGAGCGGGCGCAACGCCTGGAGCGCGACCAGGAACAGCAGGCCGAACTCGCGGTGGCGGCCGAACGGGCGCGGATCGCCCGCGAGATGCACGACATCGTCACGCACAACCTGTCGGTGATGGTGGCGCTCGCGGACGCCGCCACGATGACCGTGCACAGCAGACCGGACCGCTCGGCCGCCGCGATGGAGCAGGTCTCCGGCACGGGCCGGCAGGCGCTCACCGAGATGCGCCGCTTCCTGGGCGTGCTGCACGAGGACGAACCCGACGCCGCCCGGCACCCGCAGCCGGACCTGGCCCGGCTGGGCGCGTTGGCCGAACAGGTGCGCGCGGCGGGACTGCCGACCACGCTCACCGTGCAGGGCGACACCCGGCACGTGCCGGCGGGCGCGCAACTGGCGGTGTACCGGCTCGCCCAGGAGGCGCTGACCAACACCCTCAAGCACGCCCATCCCGGCGCGAACGCGCGGATCCGAGTCCGGAGTTCGCCCGAACGGCTGGAGCTGAGCGTGGTCGACGACGGCCGCCCACGCGCGCGCGAGGTCGGCGACCGGGAGGAACCGCGGGGCGGGCGGGGGCTGGCCGGCATGCGGGAACGAGCCGCCGTCTACGGTGGTGATGTGGAGGCCGGGCCGTTGCCCGGGGGCGGCTGGCGAGTGTCGGCGCTGTTGCACCTGACCGATCCGGGAGGATCCTGACGTGGCCATCGACGTACTGGTGGTGGACGACCAGCCGCTGCTGCGGATGGCGTTCACGATGGTTCTGGACGCCCAGGAGGACATGGCACTGGCGGGCGAGGCCGACTGCGGCGAGGACGCGGTCCGGCTGGCCGAGTCGGTGCGCCCGGACGTGGTGTTGATGGACGTGCGCATGCCCGGCATGGACGGCATCGAGGCGACCCGGCTGATCACCGAGCGCTGCCCGGCCACCAAGGTGCTCATCCTGACCACGTTCGACCTGGACGAGTACGCCTTCGCCGGACTGCGCGCGGGCGCCTCCGGGTTCCTGCTCAAGAACGCGCTGCCCGCCGAACTCCTGGGCGCGATCCGCTCGGTGGCGGCGGGCGACGCGGTGGTCGCGCCCCGGGTCACCCGCCGCCTGTTGGAGACGTTCGCGCACCGGCTGCCGCGGCACGATCTCGCGCCCGGCGCCGAGGATCCGCGGCTGGCGCAGTTGACCGAGCGCGAACGCGGGGTGCTGATCGAGGTCGCGCGCGGCCTGTCCAACGCGGAGATCGCCGCGCGACTGCACCTGTCGGACGCCACGATCAAGACCCATGTGAGCCGGGTGCTGGCCAAGCTCGGCGTCCGCGACCGCGTGCAGGCGGTGGTGGTCGCGTACGAGAGCCGCCTGGTGCAACCGCTGTGACCTGGGCGCCGCACGGGTCGGGCACAGCCCGCGCGGCGCCGGGGACCTTGTTCGCACAGGCGTGGTACACACCCGACGCCGTGCCGCGTACCGGCGGTGACCGGAAACGGGCCATCGCGGTCCGGCCGGCATCTCGGGCCGGTGCCGGCGGACCGCCCCCGCCCCCGCGAACGGTCAGACCCGTGCGATCGACGCGAGGTCGCGCACCTCGTCGGCGACGGTCGTCCACAGGGCGGCGGGCAGGTCGTGGCCGACGCCCGGAAAGGTCACCAGGCGGGCGCCCGGCACCGTGCGCGCGGTCGTCCTGGCCGCGTGCACGCGCAGCAGCGGGTCCTGTTCGCCGTGCAGGACCAGCATCGGCCGGCGCAGCTCGCGCAGCTTCGGGCCGTGCCACCGGGCGCCGATCTGCCGGCTCTGCGCCTTCTTGTCGCGCGGTCCGCTGTCCACGTCGGCCTCGACCCACGCGCGGGCCGCGTCCTCGTCGAACGGGTAGCCGGGCGAGGCGATGCCGCGCCACACGGTGAGCGCGGCCTCGATGTCGCCCTCGCGTCCCGGTGGGAACTCGGCCCGGGCGAGCCGGGCGAGCAGCCCCGGGCGCAGGTAGCGCAGTACGCGCAGGCCGGAGACGTCGCTGGGCAGCGCGGCCGAGGAGGTGACGCCGAGCACCCGATCCGGGTGCCGCAGCGCGATCCGTTGCGCGATCACCCCGCCCAGCGAGTGGCCGAACACGTGCGCGCGCTGCCAGCCGAGGGCGTCCAGCACGGCGATCGCGTCGTCGACCATGTCCTCGGACGTATAGGCCTCGCCGCGCCTGCCGAACAGCGCCCGGAACGGGTTGCCGGTGGCGGTCTCCGGCAGCCGGGTGGATTCGCCGGCATCGCGCTGGTCGTAGCGGGCGACCGCGAAACCGGCCGCGGCGAACGCCTCGCACAGCCCGGCCGGCCACCAGAACCGGGCCGTGGCCAGACCCATGATCAGCAGCAGCGGTTCGCCCTCCGCACCTTCGAGCCGGTCGTAGGCCACCTCCACCGCGCCGTTGCGGGCGTGGCGGGTCGGCGTCCATCGGGTGTCGGGCATGGCGATCCCCTTCCGTGCGTGCACCGTTTCACAAAACTGCGATCGATGTTCGCAGTTTCCGATCACTAAGCTACTGCATACGTCGTTCGCAGAAAAGGAGAGTCCGTGACCGAGCCCGCGCACAGCATCTGGCTACGGCCCGAACGCGCCGCCCGCGGTCCGGCGCCGGAGTACGACCGGGACCGGATCGCCTCGGCCGGCGTCGCGATCGCCGACGCGCAAGGGCTCGCCGCGGTCACGATGCGCGCGGTCGCGGTCGCCCTGGGCGCGGGCCCGGCGTCCCTCTACCGCTACGTGGCCACGCGCGACGAACTCCTGGAATTGATGACCGACCGGGTCAACGGGGAGATCTCCTACGCCGGACTCGGCGGCGCGCACTGGCTCGACGACCTGCTGGCGCTGGCCCGGGAGAGCCGGCGCGTGCACCTCGCGCACCCGTGGTTGTCGGAGGCCGGCGCGCAGCGGACGTCGATGGGACCGCACGCGGTCGACTACCTGGACCACGCCATGGCCGCACTCGCCGATCTCCCGGTCGGCCCTCGGGTCAAGCTGGAGGCCGTCGGCATCCTCAACGCCGTCGTCGCCGCGCTGACCCGTGCCGAGATCGAACAACGCCTGGCCGGGAAGACGATGGCGCAGTGGCAGCGGGCCCAGGGCGAATACCTCGCCCACGTGGTCGAGGCGGGCCGCCACCCGCACCTGTCCGCCGTGCTGACCGGGGCGGCTCCCGGAGCGGACGAGGAGCCGGTGGAACCGCTCTTCGACCGGATGGTCACCCGGGTCCTGATCGGCCTCCTGCACCCCGAGGACACCGGCCGACCCGCGACGTCGACGCGTGCGAGCGGGCGCGGATAGCATCGCAGCGCTGTGCCGCCGCGTCCGCGCGCGCCGCTCCCGGGTCGGGACGACGCCGAGCCACGGAGAACGCCCATGCCCGAGACCTTCGCCGACCTGTCCACGCCGCTGGTGGCCGACGCGTGCGTGCGCCACGGCGTACCGCTGCGCGTGGCGCCACCGGGCATCGGCGCGGTCGTGCCCGGACACCGCGTCGCCGGGCGGGTGTTGCCGGTTCGGCACTACGGCAGCGTGGACGTGTTCCTGGAGGCGTTCGGCGGGGCCGAGCCGGGCGACGTGCTGGTGATCGACAACGGCGGCCGGTCGGACGAGGCGTGTGTCGGCGACCTGGCGGTCCTGGAGGCCGAGGCGGCGGGGGTGGCGGCCCTGGTGGTGTGGGGGCTGCACCGCGATACGCCGGAGCTGGTGGAGATCGGCCTGCCGGTGTTCAGCTACGGCGCCTTCCCGCCCGGACCGGTGCGGTTGGACGAGCGTGAACCCGAGGCGCTGAGCACGGCGCGGTTCGGGACGCACCTGGTGAGCGGCGCCGACCTGGTGTTCGGCGACCGGGACGGCGTGCTGTTCGTCGCCGCCGATCGGGCCGACGAAGTGCTCGCGACGGCCCGGGGGATCCGCGACACCGAGCGCGAACAGGCCCGCCGGATCCGGGCCGGCGAGACGCTGCGCCGACAGACGACCTTCGACGACTATCTGGCCCGGCGCGCGGTCGACCCGTCGTACACGTTCCGGCAACACCTGCGCCGCACGGGCGGGGCGATCGAGGAGTAGGCCGTCGAGCGCGAGGCGGGCGCCCGGGGTCGACCGGCGCGGCGCTCGCCCACCGCGGGATCGGGTGACCTCGACCGCGGCGCGCGAACCCGCGCGCCGAGTTCACGGCGCGTGGTGGGGCTCCGGCGGGTCGCTCGCCCTGGCGAGCGCCAGGACCAGCGCGTCGTCGGTGAGCCGCAGGAGGCCGACGTGCCGCATCAGGTCGTCGCCCAGCCGTTCCACCGCCACCACCGGATCGGCGTCGCCCAGACGGCCCTCGCGGCACAGTGCCCGGATGCGCTCGATCAGCGGATAGTGCCCGCCCGCCGCGTCGCGCGCGTCCGCGAACCCGTCGGTCATCAAGAGCAGCAGATCGCCCTCGTGAAACGGCACCACCCACACGGGGGGCGGCTCCGGCTCCAGTTCGCCCAAACCCAGCGGCAGACCGGGATCGGGGGGTTCGAGCACATGCACACTGCCGTCCGCGTGGATCGCCACCGGTTCCTCGTGGCCGCGGTGGGCGAAGGCCACCCCGTCGGGCCGGACCTCGACCAGGAGCGCGGTGACGAACCTGTCCGCGGGCGCGTTCCGGGTCACGCTGACGTCGATGCGGCGGGCCACCGTGCTCAGTTCGGGTTCGTCGTAGGCGGCTTCGCGAAACGCGCCGATCGTGATCGCGGCCGTCCGGACCGCCCCCAGGCCCTTGCCGAGCACATCGCCGATGATCAGCCGCACCCCGAACGGCGTGTCGAGCGCGATGTAGAGATCGCCACCGAGTTCGGCCTCCTCGGCCACCGCGAAATAGCGCACCGCCAGGCGCAGACCGCCCAGATTGTCGGTCGGCGGCAGCAGGATCGCGCGCTGCGCGGCGACGGCCACCTCGGAGACGGCGACCAGGGCCCGCTCGCGGCGGATCCGGGCGGCGGACAGGTACATGGCCAGCGCGGTCGCCATGACGTACATCCAGGTACTGACCTCGAAGAGGTCGCTGTACTCCGGGCCGAGATACCCGTCGTTGGCGGCCAACCAGTAGCGCAACGGCAGCGAGACGCCGCCGATGACCAGGATCGCCGCCGGCGGCGCGGTGGCGGCGGCGAGGGTCGGCGCGAGGAGCAGGAACGGATAGAAGACCGTCGAGGTTCCGGTGGCCAGGTCCACCACCGTGACCACGACGAGAATGCCCACGGGCAGCGCGACCTGCCGGAGCAGCGACCCGGTCGCCGACCCGGCCACCCGCGGCGGTGCCAGGCTGTTCATCGTCGCGTCCATGATCGCCGGCCAGGCGGCATCGTGTCGCCGCGCAGCGCCCGCCGAACAGGTGAAGACGCCCGAACGGACGCGGCGGAGACCGTGCGGCGAACGGACCGGGCCGGCGGCCCGCGAACCCCGGGCCGGGCGCCGCGACCGGAACGGTGCACCGGCTCCCGGGAGCGGCGTCGGGACGCCCGCGCGGCGGCACCTCGGCGGTCACCGCGGCGTGATCGCGAACGACTACCCGGCCTGCGGTTCGCTCCGGATGATGGCGAAGGGCGCGCCGAAGGGGTCGGCCAGCCACGCCAGGCGGCCCACCTGCGGGACGTCGGCGGCGGGCATGAGCACCGTTCCGCCGTGCTGCCGCGCCTTGGCGACGATGTCGTCGGCGTCGGCGACCTCGAAGTAGGCGATCCAGTGCGGGTCCTGGCCGTTGGGGTCCGGTACGACACCGCCGAAGGAGGCGTCCTGCTGCTCGCCCTCGGCCGTGGACAGCACGGTGTAGGTCATCGCGGGCATCTCGAAGGCCTGCGCACGCCAGCCGAACAGCCCGCCGTAGAAGGAGGTCGCCACGCCGAGCTCGACGCCGTGCAGTTCGACCCACGACAGCGAATTCGGCTTGCCCACCAGCTCCGAGCCCTGGAACGTGCCGGGTTGCCAGATGGCGAACTCGGCGCCGGCCGGGTCGGTGAGCGGCGACATCCGGCCCATCTCCATGACGTCGAACGGTTCCACCCGGACCGTGCCGCCGGCCTGCCGCGCGGCGCGGGCGGTGGCGTCGGCGTCGGGCGTCTTGAAGTAGACGGTCCAGGCGGACGAGGCGCCCTCCTCGGTGAGCGGGCCGATCCCGCAGATCGTCTTGCCGTCCTGCGTGAACAGGCCGTAGCCGCCGGCGTCGGGTCCGGCGGACTGGAAGTCCCAGCCGAAGACGGCGGTGTGGAAGGCGGCCGCCGCCTCGGTGTCGGGGCTGCCGAGGTCGAGCCAGTTCGGCGCGCCGGTCACGTAGTCGGTGCTGAGCATGTCGCTCCTTCATCGGACCATCGGACCCGGTTCGGCCCGATTCACACGTGTGGTTCGGACATGTCAAGTCTGACTCCGCAGGCCGGTGCGAGGCTCGCGAACGCGCGGGTTCGGGGACGGCGGATTGGCCGTGCTGCGCCGAAGGGGTGAGCGAGCCGACGCTCGTCACCCCGCGGACACGCCGGCGAAGATCTCCCGGAGCACGCGGTCGTTGCCGGCCGGATCGCCGGCCGCCTCGGTTCCCGGCGCCGGCGCGTGCTCGGTGATGCCGAGCCCGGCGAGCGAGAACGCGCCGGTCAGCGCGCACAGCGCCGCGCGCAGCCGCGCGGGCGGCAGGCCCTCGGGCTCCGGGAAGGACAGCGCGGTGAACTGCTCGGGATCCAGGACGTCGAGATCGACGTGGATGTAGACGTGCGTGGCCCCGGTCTCGGCCACGGCGGCGACCAGCTCGCTCGGCTCGTCGAGGCGGTCGACGGACACCCGGCGAATGTGCGCGGAGTCGATGAACCGCTGCTCGGCGGGATCGATGGACCGCACACCGGCGAGCACGAGCCGCTCGGCGGACAGCCGTTGTCCGGGCGGCGGAAGCAGTGCGGCGGGCCCCTGGCCGAGCAAGGTGCGCAGCACCATGCCGTGGAAACCGCCGGAGGGCGAGGTGTCGGGGGTGTTCAGGTCCGGATGGGCGTCGAACCACACCACGGCCAGGCGATCGCCGTGCCGGCCCACGGCGTGGGCGATCGGGGCGAGTTCGACACCGCAGTCGCCGCCCACGGTGAACAGGGCCGCCTCGCCCCACCCCTCCAGCGCCCGCCCGGCCGCGGCCGACGCGCGGGTCAGGACGTCGAGTTGCCGTACGCCGTCCCGATCGGGCGCCGGGTCCGCGTCGACGCTCACGAAGGTGCGTCGTACGGCGGGCAGCAGCGCGCTCAACCGGTGGGCTCCCGCGACCAGGCGGCGCGCGTCGACGGCGCTCGAACCCTGCCATTGCGGGACCACCAGCATGTGTTCGAGCGGCGGCGCCGAATAGATATGCTCCATGTGACATATATTTGCAGGGTGGTCGTGGCCTGTCCAGGGATTTGTCCGCTGTGGGCCACGCGAGCGCGCCGGCCGCCCCGTAGGGATCTCGGGCCCCGGGTGCGGCGGTTCAGGGGATGACGGTGACCGGCCAGCGGGCCGAGCGGACCAGGCGGATGGCCAGGGAGCCGATCAGGCGGTGGCCGAAGCGTTCGGAGGCGCCGACCACGACCGCGTCGGCGCGCACCTCGTCGGCGACCTTGGCGATCTCGTGCGCGATGTCGCCGCGCGCCTCGACGAAGCGGTGCCGTACCCGCAGTTCGGCGGCCCGTCGGGCGATGTAGTCCGCGATGTCGCGCATCGTGTCCTCGTGCGCCTGCTCCATTACCTCGGCGCCCTCGGGCGTGGTGGCGGCGAGCCCGAGCGGCGCGCGCACGTAGACGCCGACCAGTTCCGCGCCGCCGCGTCGGGCCTGGCCCAGTGCGTAGTCGGCGGCGCGGAGGGAGGTTCGGGAGCCGTCCACGCCGACCAGTACGGCACGAGGCCCGTCCGTACCGAGCTCGAACGCCGGCGGCGGCGCGGGGCTGGTCACTGGGGGATCCTCCTCGGGAGGCGTGCGCACGAGCGGGCCGCGTGGGCCGGGCGGCCCGACGGTCGCCGGGCGGCCGACTCGCTAGTCGGAGTCGCCGGACTTGCGGTGCTCGACCACCGAGTCCGGGCCCGGCGACATGATCGTCTCGTGCCCGTTGGCGGCCCGCACCCGAAACGGCGGTGTGCCGTCGGGGCCCAGGACCTCGATGATCTCCACGAAGTGGTCCTCCTGGCCGACGACTCGGCCGTGGATGAGAAGGCGATCGCCCTTGGTGGCGTGCATGTCGAATGGCTCCTCTGGGGTGGATGGCATGCGGTGGGACATCAGGATACTCAAAGGGTAACAGGATGATCACTATGAGTGAGTAGTGCTCGATCGCGGGTCCCCGTCGACGGCTGGAGTCCCGGCCCGATCTCTCCTACAGTGCGTAGGAGTTTTTGCCGGGTGAGGAGACGTGTGCGATGGCGCGGTTTGCGGGCGGCGGGCCGGCGAACCCGGCGGACCGGGTGCGTCCGGCGCCGATCCAGGGTGGAGCGGTGTTCGACGCGGTTCCCGCCGAGGTGCCCCGGGCCCGGCGCGTGCTGGTCGCGGCCTTGCGCCGGTGGCATGTGCACGAGGACGACGTGCACAGCGCACAACTGGTCGCGTGCGAGTTGCTGAGCAACGCGGTCCGCTACGGCAGCGGGCCGACCATGGACCTGGACGTGCGGATGGACGAGGCGCACATACACCTGGCGGTGCGCAACCGGCATGCCCGCCCCAGGCGCCTGGCGCGGTCCAACGGCTCGGCCGCGCCGATCGGGTCGCCCGAACCGGATGAGGCGTCGGAGCCGAGCGAGTCGGTGTGGGGCAGCGAGTGCGGCCGAGGTCTGCGCTTGGTCGAGGCGCTGGCCGTGGAGTGGGGGAGTCGGCCGCTGGCGGGCGAACTGCTGGTGTGGGCCACGATCGCGCGTGCCGATGCCGGGCGGTCGGCCTGATCGAGAATGCGGTCGGTGGCAACGCGGGTTCGCGCCTGCCCGGGTGACGGCGCGCGGCGCGTTCGGCTATCGGTGTGCGAACGAGGCCGGATGGGCGTGCCTGTGACACCGGACCGGGGCCGCGCCGAAATCCCCGGTGCCGACCAGGGTCGCGCTCGGCGTCGGGCCCGTCGCGATCGCCGCGCCCGACAGCGCGGCCCGGACGGCGAACGTGCTCATCGCCCGCCGCGCTCGTGCTCGATCCGGCGGGCGAGTTCGCGCAGGTCCTCCAACTCCGACACCTTCAGCCCGCCGACGAGTTGCGCGAGGGCCACCCGTCGGGCCGGCGCGGACGCCGCGGCGAGCGCCGAACTCACCGAGGAGGCAACGTAGTCGGCCTCGGTCACGGTCGGCCGGTATACGAACGCCTGTCCCTCCCGGGCTCTGGCCAGCAGACCGCGCTCGGTCAGCCGATTGCACACGGTCTGCACGGTCGTATAGGCGCCACGCGAGGGCTCGGCCAACTCGGAGCGGATGCGCTCGACGGTACCGGCCTCGATCCGCCACAACACGGACATGATCTCCGCCTGCAACTCCCCCTGCACTCGGGGCGACTCGTCCACCGCGTCCCTCCGTCCTCCGTGTCCGCGCACACCCGGCTCCCGGTTGGTTGCGGGTCTCGACGGTACCCGCTCGCGGACGCGAATCGGCGCGCACCGGCCGGCCCACGGCTGCGGATGGTGCGCCGTTGCAAGCCGATTCGCGGATGCCGGGCGCCGACGCACGCGGGCCGGCTCGGGTTGGTGACGATCGGCGCGCGTGGCGGCGAAGTCGGAGCGACCCGGTCGCGGACGGGCCTCGGCCGCCTTGCCCGCGCCGACCGAGAGGTCGGGGGGCGAGGCGGCCGGAGGGATCGGGCTCGGGGCTCGGGGGCTCGGACCGGTCGGTCAGCCCGCGGCCGGGGCCGGGATCCGGGTCGCGGCGGGGGAGGCGGGTGCGGGGGAGGTCGCCGGGGCGGGGCGCTCGCGCAGCAGCAGGCCGGCGGTCAGCGCGACCAGGGCGGCGGTGAGGCCGTGGATGCCGAGGGCCTTCGCCGCCGAGCCGTCGTTGCCCAGCACGATCACCATGTCGCCGGCGGGCACGAAGGTGATGGCCGCCAGCGCCCAGCCCAGCGCCCGCCGGTGGCCGGTCAGCAGCAGCGCGAAGACGACCAGCCCGGTGCCCAGGTCGCGCACACCCTTGATGGCCAGGAACGCGGTGCCCTCGTGCTCGGGCCAACTCGGCAGACCGAACCCGGACGCGGAGGACTGCGGGGCGATCAGGTAGGCCATCCCGATGTAGACGATGAACAGGCCGCCGAGAGCGGCCAGGGTGGTGGTGAGGTTCCTGATGTTCATGAGATCTCCCGAATGAGGCGATGGTCCCGGTCGAGTGGTTCGTGAGCGAACCCGCACTCCGGGCGGCGGTCTTCGTCTGCCTGGAAGAACTCTCGCCGGGGGCTCCTGGAAGGCACATGGAGGCGACTTGGAGCGTGTCGAGGACCCCGGGGGCCGCAGGGGGACAACGCGGGGACGGCCCGGGGACAACCCGGGGGCGGCCCGGGGGCGGCCCGGGGACCACCAGGGTGACCGTCCCGAGGACCACCCGGCGCACCCGCGCCCGCGTGGCTTGACCGGAGAAGTAGTTAGGGGCCATATTAGTTGTCGTGGAACGTGAACCGATGCCTGAGGAAACCCCCACGCTCGACCAGGCGGCGTACCAGATCCGGCGCTACGGGCTCGATGCCGACCCGCAGGCCGTGCTGGTCGCCGTGCGTCTGATGGCGGCGGGGGCGCGGCTCGGCCAGGCGGTCGAGGTGCACTTCTCCAGGTTCGGCCTGTCCGCGGGGCGATATCGACTGCTGGCGGCCCTGGAGGACGCCGACGGGGAGATGTCTCCTTCGGGCCTGGCGGACGTGCTCGGGGTGTCCCGGGCCACTGTGACGGGACTGCTCGGCGGTCTGGAGCGGGAGGGGTTCGTGCTTCGCCGGCCCTCCGCCGAGGACGGCCGCTCCGCCGTGGCCGTGTTGACCGCCCGAGGGGCGCGGAAGATGCGTGACCTGGCCCCGGAGCACTTCGGTCGACTCCAGGAGATGGTCGGCGCGCTCGATCCCGAGGAGCGCACCGTCTTCCTGGACCTGCTCGGTCGCCTCGTTCGTGGGATCCCGGCGCTGACGCGGGAGTAGCGGGACCACGAACCCCGAGCTCGTCGCCGTCCCGGTGTGGTCGCGTCCGCGCGCCGTGCCGCCGGGGCGGCTTTTCCTCGACCATATAGTTAGGGAGCTAATCAAATGACCGAGATGGAGACCGAAAACCGTATGGGACAAGGCCGTTCGTCCGCCCGGGGTTTCGGCCCGCCGCCGTTCACGCTGTGGCGCGAGGTGCTCGTCGCCTACCTCGCTCCCGCACTGACCGCCGGCGCCGGCGGCGTGGCCACCGGGCAGCGCGACCTGACCATCGCGGCCTGCACCTCGATCGCGGGCACCTCGGCGATCGTGGCCGCACTGGTCGGCGGCCGGCTGCGGCGCCGCGGCGCTCGACGCACGTGGCTGACCACCACGCCGCGCCTGATCCCGACCCTCGTCCTGACCGTCGCCGTCGCCACATTCGCGGGCCTGGTCGGCTGGTTCGTGGCCGGCCACGTGCCCGAGCGGATCATCCCGCACCACGGCTCGTGGCCCGAACGCCTCCGCCTGGACCTGCCCATCTCCGCAGCTCTGGCCACCGCCATCATCACGTGGCGCTGGCGCGGGGCGACGCGCGAGCGGCGACCGGCCGGATAGGGAGCCTCCTCGATCCCTCGCCGGATCCCGCGTACGAGCCCCGACCTTCGACCCCCCGACCATCGACCCCCGACCTTCGACCCCCTGACCCTCGACCCTCGACCCCCCGACCATCGACCGGTAGGACAGGACACACATGATCGTCGTCATGGGCGCCACCGGCGCCACCGGAAGTGCCCTTCTGCAGCGCCTCGTCACCCTCGGCATACCGAGCCGGGCGCTCAGCCGCGACCCCGAGCGGCTGCGGGCCGGTCTCGACGACACGGCCCGCCGACTGGTGGAGATCCGAGCGGCCGACGCGGGCGACCCGCGATCGTTGCGTACCGCCTTCCACGGTGCGAACCGACTCTTCCTGGCCATGGCGAACAGCCCGGCGCAGACCGCGCTGGAGACCGGCGTGATCCGGGTCGCCGCGACCGTCGGCGTCGAGCACGTCGTCAAACTCTCCGCTCCGGCCGCGACCGCGGACTCCCCGGTCGCCGTCTCCCGATGGCACCACGCCATCGAGGAGACCCTGCGTGACACCGGCCTGTCCCACACCGTGCTGCGCCCGTACGCGTTCATGCAGAAACTGCTCACCCTCGCACCGGCGGTCGCCGCTCAGGACGTCGTCCATGGGGCGATGGCGGACGCGGCCTGCAACTACGTCGACTGTCGCGACATCGCGGACGTGGCCGCCGAGGTACTGACCCGCCCCGAACTCGCCGGGCGGACCTACACCCTCACCGGGAGTCGAACCTTCAGCAACCCGCAACTCGTCGAACTGCTCGGCGTTCTGCTGGGTCGGCCGATCCGCTACCTCGACCTGCCGCCCCGGGTCATGCGCGACCACCTGATCGAACGCGCCGGCCTGCCGGCCTGGCTCGCCGATCACGTGGTGGAGATCCAGCAACTGGCCGTGACCCGGCCGGAGGAACCCACCGACACGGTCGCGAGCCTGCTCGGCCGGCCGCCCCGAACGCTGGAGGCCTTCCTCGGCGAGAACATCGAACAATTCCGCTGATCCCGCTTCGCGACCCGCACGCCCGCCGACCGCGGAAGCCCCGAAGGAGAAGACGTCGGGGGCGGCGAAGACGCACCGGTCGCGGCTCTCGCACCGGTGACCCGGTCGGGATCAACAACCGTGCGGCCGGGCGCAGTTCGAGGTCGCGTGCGGGGCGGGGCGCGCCGAGTCGGTACGCGGCCTCGGCGCACTCCGCGGTGAACAGGGCCGCGTGGTACAGACCTCGTTACCGCGCCGCCGGATCCATGTGCTCCCCTTGGTCCGTCGCGGGATCGCCGGTGCCGCGGCCGGGAACGTTCCTGCGTCCCGGTCGCGGCATCGGGCATCGGGCTATGCCCGTTCACGACGATCCGTCGGGGATGGCGGCTGTCAGCGACCCAGTTGGGTGTAGGTCTTGAACGTGTACAGGCCGTCCAGCGTGACCGAGTTCGCGCCGCCGGGCGAGGGCAGGTTGTTGCGGTGGTTCAGCACGGCGCCGAGCGGTCCGCAGTCTGTCGCGGCGGGAATGGCCACGGTGTTGTCCCACAGGGTGCCCTTGAGAATGGGCGGGTCCTTGGAGACCCATTCGTTGGGGCCCTTCCGCATCATGGTCAGCCGGATCGGGTGCTCGGCGGTGCCGATCGAGCAGTCCTTGGGCAGCAGCGGACCGCTCAGGGCGAGGGTCACGTCCAGACCGCCGGCCGAGGTGCCGTGCGAGAGGAAGTCGAACCAACCGCCGTACTTCGTCTCGACGTTCACCCCGAGCATCGGCGCGCGCTCGGGCAATCCGGGGATGTCGAGCAGGCCGCCGGTCGCCGGACTGGGCGTCGCGTGCATCGCGCCGAAGACCTGTCCGGTCGAGCCGTCCGGCAGCGGACCCTCGGCGTGCGTGATGGTCATCGGGCGCAGCGGCACGGTGAGTCCGCCGAGCCGCATGTCGCCGGTGGCGACGTGTACTTCGCAGCGCCACTTGTCCGGGTCCGCACCGGCGGGCAGGGCGGGACAGTCGGCGAAGTCGAAGGTGGGCAGCGGTGCGGCGGCCGAGGCGGGCGCCGCCCGAGGTGCCGCCCGCCCGTCGGCGAGGGCGGGCGCGGCGGACAGTCCCACCGCACCGAGTGCGAGCCCGGCACAAGCGGCGGTCTTGGCCCACCTACGGTTCGTCTTGCGATCCACAACGATCGTCCCCTTGATCGGCATGCGCGACTGAGTCCCCTCGAAGGTAGGGAAGGCGACGCGCACGCAGAATCCGGCCAACCCCAGCGCGGACACTGGTGCCTGCCCCATCCCGCGCTCGTCGTCCGCGCGATGGACGTCAGGCGCTCGGGTCGCCGGGCCGGAGCGGGTCGCCGGCGGGGACGGAGGGAACGGTGGGTCGGGGGAGCTGTTTGTAGTAGAAGGTGCAGTCCCGGAGCGTGCCGTCCGGGGTGGCCGCGTATTCGGGGACCACGCCGTAGCGGGTCCAGCCGGCCCGGCGATAGAGGTGGTCGGCGGTGCTCTCGGCCTCGGTGTCCAGGAGCAGGAGGGTGGCCCCGGCTTGCGCGGCGGCCTGTTCGGCGGTGGCGAGCAGCGCCCGACCGAGGCCGTGGCCGCGCGCGTCGCGGTGCACCATGAGCTTGACCACTTCGGCACGGTGCCGGCCGTTGGGCTTGCGTTCCAGGGCCAGGCCGATCGTACCGGCGATGCCGGACGCGCCGTGCGCCATCCAGACGTGCAGGCTGCCGTCGGCGACGGCGGGCGCCCGGTCCAGCCACCACGTCGCCGCCGCGCGGTTGTCGAAGGGGGCGACGAAGCCGAGGGAGGAGCCGTCGGCCACGACGTCCGCGAGGAGGTCGGCCAGCTCCGCCACGCTGTTTCCGAAGTCGTCGGCGGTCAGACGGGTGATGGTGTGCACCGTGGGTCTCCGTTACGGCAGGACGCTTTGCGGCGAGACGATGTGCGGCAAGACGATGTGCGGCAAGACGATGTGCGGCGCGACGAGTTCCGGCGAGACGAATTGCGGCGGGACGGGTCGGCGAGGCGAGCTTTGGCGGCGCGCTTCACGGCAGCACGCCTCACGGCAGGACGATCAAGAGGGCGTAGCGCACCGGATCGGGCCCCGGGCAGCGGAAGCGCGAGCGGCCCCACAATCGAAAGCGCAGGCAGTCCCCGGCGCGCACCTCGTGCGTACGACCGCCCGAGGTCACCTCCAGGACGCCGTCGAGGACCCAGATGTGCTGCTCCAGTCCCGGTACGGGCGGCCCGTCGTAGGCGATGTCCGCGCCCGGTCGCAGGACGCCCTCGACGACCTCGCCGCGCAGTCCCGGGTGCGGCGGCGACACCGACCGCCGGGTGAACCCCGAGGCCCGGTCCTCCCACACCTCCTGGCGCCCGGCCCGGACCAGTTGCGGCGGTTCCGACTCCACCTCGGCCAACAACTGCGACATGGTCCGTTCGTACGCCGCGCACAACCTGCCGAGCAGCGCCGCGGTGGGGCTGATCTCGGCCCGCTCCAATCGGGACAGCGTGGACCGGCTCACGTCCGTACGCCGTGCCAGCTCGTCCAACGACCACCCCCGCTCGCCGCGCAACTCCGCCAATCGCTCGGCCAACCGGGCCTCGACCTGCTCGGGTGTGCGTGCCGACGACGTGGCCTCCCCGCCATCGCTCATTCTCATATTCGAGACGATATCCCGAATATGAGAATCGGCGCGAGTCCCGACCGCTCCGGTGTTGTGCCCGCGCTGCTTCCGTGGGTCTTCGCGCCGGGTACCGGCCGGTGCCCTCGGCGTTCGGGACGAGGGTCGGCCGGTGTCACCGATCGGGGCCCTCGCCTCAGCGGCCCCGGTGACGACCCCGGGCCGCGGGCACCGGCGCCGGGGCGGCTCCGCTCTTCCCGGCTCCGCTCTTCCCGGGTCCGCCGTGGTCGGCCGCCGCCAGGATCGCCGCCAGGGCGGTGGTCACCGGGACCGAGGCGACCAGGCCGATGCTGCCGACCAGGGTGCGGGCGATCTCCTCCGCGACGATCTCGCTGGTGGCCACGTCCAGGACGTCCCGACGGGCGATCGAGAACAGCAGCATCAACGGCAACGCCGCGCCCGCGTAGGCCAGTACCAGGGTGTTGACGGTGGACGCGATGTGATCGCGGCCGATCCGGATGCCCGCGCGATACAGCCGACGGGCCGTCATGGTCGGGTCGGCCTGCTTGAGTTCCCATACCGCCGACGTCTGAGTGACCGTCACATCGTCCAGCACGCCCAATGATCCGATGATGAACCCGGCCAACAACAGACCGTGCAACTCGATGTCGGGATACAGCGCGTGCACCAGGCCGGTCTCGTCGGAGGTGTTGCCGGTCAGATGCGCCCAGCCGATGAACAGCGAGCCCAGTACCCCGATCAGGGACAGCGATACCAGCGTGCCGACCACCGCGACCGAGGTCCGCGCGGATATGCCGTGGCACAGGTACAGGGCCACGAACATGATCGCGCTGCCGCCGACGACCGCGACCAGGAGCGGATCGGACCCGTGCAGGATCGCGGGCAGGATGAAGAACGACAGGACCGCGAAGCTGATCGCCAAAGCGATCAGCGCGGTCAGCCCGCGCAGTCGCCCGACCAGGATCACCGCGACCGCGAACAGGCCGGCGAGCAACAACATCGGCGGCCCGCGCCGGACGTCGATCACCGAGTACCTCAGGTCCTCGGGCGCGTTGGGGGCGTACGCGAGCACCACCCCCTGCCCGACCGAGAACCGGCGCAACTCGGTCGGCCGGACCAGTTCGGTGACCGAGCGACCCTTGTCGGCGCCCGAGGTGACCTCGATCGTGGCCCGGTGGCAATCGGCGCGCGGGGCGGCCGAGCCGGGCGCGGTGGAGGCGCCGAGGGAAGGCGGGGGCCAGGGCACACCGCCCGGTTCGGCGGCGGGGTCACCGGGCGGCGCGGCGGGCCCGTCGGCCGATCCGGACGGGCCGGACGCGGCCTCGGGGGCGGACGGGTCCGCCGCGCCGGCGAAGGCCTCGGCGTCGGCTCGGGCGCAGGGCAGTTCCTCGACCTTGGTGACCCGCCCGTCGCGGGTCTCCTGGTCGAAGCCCACCCCGGTACGCGGATGCGCCGGCGTGCTCCCCGGCCACAGCACCACCAGGCCCACCACCACGGCCGCCGCGAACGGGATCAGGACGGCGGCCACCAGGCGGCGCAGCCGGGCCGAGGCGGGCGAGGGTGGTCCGTGCGCGTGACTGTGCCCGTGCGCGTGGCCGGCCCCGTGGTGTCGGTGGCCCGGCGCGTCGTCGGATGCGTCGGGGGCATCGTCCGTACCTCCGCGATGCGTTTGTGTGCCGCCCATGCCGCAGTCCCTCCCGGTCCGGTCGACGCGTCCTCGTGCCGGAGTCCCGGCCGGAAGCGTATCGGGCCGGACACCCGGCCCCGGTGCCGATCACGGTCGCGGCCCCGGTGCGGGCAACCGGGTGAACGGCGCAAGCCACTTGCGGGGAATCGCCTCGAAGCCGCAAGATTCTTGCCTGCCGACCAGGTTTCTCGCCTGGAGATTTGCGTGGGCAGCGCCGAGGAGTGGAGCGCCGAGCATGGCCGAGATCGACAGCATCGACCACAACATCCTGCGCATGCTGCGCGAGGACGGACGGCGGACCTTCTCCGAGATGGCGGGCCGGATCGGGCTGTCCGTCGCGGCGGTCAAGCGCCGCGTGGACCGGTTGCGCGAGGAGGGTGTGATCACGGGCTTCACGGTCCAGATCGACCACGCCAAGCTCGGCTGGGGCGTCGAGGCGTTCACCGAGCTGCGCTACCCCGGTAGCATGCCGGTCAGCGAGATCGTCCGCACCGCGACGGACACGCCCGAGGTGCAGGCCGTGTACACGATCGCCGGCGACCCGGACGCCCTCATCCACGTCCGCGTCCGCGACATCACCCACCTCCAACAGGTCATCGACCACCTGCGCCGCAACGGCAACGTCACCGGCACCAAGACGCTCATGGTGCTCGGCTCCTGGACCAAGGAGAGCTGACGACAAGGTCGGCCGGGGCCGCCGATCCCACCTCCAGGCGGCCCTGCCCAAGCGCCAACGCAAGGCCCGCGCGGCCGGCCGGGTCGGCGGTCGGCCGCTCTCGTCGGCCGGCCGGTCCGGCGATCGGGCGCGATCGGTCGGTCCGGCGATCGGTCGGTACGCCCTAGGACGCGGTGGCGACGCCGGTGTTCGTACCGGGCTCGGTGGTGCGTGGCGCGAACGGGAACGCCTCGCGGAGGGCCCAGTTGCCGTCGTCGTCGCAGACCACCAGGTCGAGCCGGTCGACCCGGGCGGTCAACGGCAGTCGGCCGGTCACCTCCGCCGCCAGCGCCCGCAGTTCGTCGGGGCCCTGGCCCAGCGCGACGGTCAGGTGCGGACCGACGTCGTCGGGGTCGTCCAGGTACGCGCCGCCATACGGGAGGTAGTCCGGCCAGCGGTCGGACACCGCCGCGATCAGGCGCAACACCGGCTCGGCCGGATCGGGCGCGAGCCACAACCCCCGGTGGAACTGGCCGACCCGATCGAAGACCAGGTCCAGCGCGGAGCGCGCGGCGGCGATGTCGGCGAGCGCGGCCAGGTCGGCGGGCCCGATGTCCGCGGGCGCCAGCCAGGGATAGAGCACCGTGACGTGCGCCGGGATGCCCTCGGCGCTGCGCGGGTCGTAGCGCTCGCGCCAGGGCTCGACGACCCGCTCGACGTCGGGGACCAGCAACACCAGGGCACTCGCCGCGTTCCGTTCGGCCATTCCCGCAGTGTACGGTCCGCGTCCGGGCATACCGGCGGATCGTCGGATCGCCGGCCGGGGTGTTTCGCCGGCCGGGAGTCGCTCTCGGCGGGGGTGGGTTCGAGGCGTCCGTTCCGGGGGCACTCGTCCCGGCATGGCTGTGTTGAGAACCTTCGCGCGTCCCATGCTGGCCTCGATCTACGTGCTGCAGGGGTACGACGCCGTGGTGCGTCCGGACCGCGTGGTGCCCGTCGCCGAACCGGTGGTGCGGCGGATCGCCGGGCTGGTGCCGATCGTGCCGGCCGACATCCGTACGGCGGTACGCCTGAACGGCGGTGTGCAATTGGTCGCCGGCGCGCTGCTCGCCCTCGGCCGGGCGCCGCGCCTGTCCGCGCTCGCGCTCGCGGTCACCCTGGTGCCCACCACGCTCGCCGGACATCGCTTCTGGGATGCCGAGGACAAGCAGGAACGGGCGGGTCAGCGCGTTCACTTCCTCAAGAACGTGTCGATGCTCGGCGGCCTGCTGATCGCCTCCGCCGACACCGGCGGCAAGCCCTCCCTCGCGTGGCGCGGCCGGCACCGCGCGCACGCCCTCCGGCACGACGTCGACCTCGCCCGCCGAACCGCCAGGTCCGGCGCGACGTCCACGAGCGTGGCCCACCGCCTGGGCGATTTGGTTCCCGGTCACTAGTCCCCCCGCGGTCCAGTACCCCCCGCGGTTGCCCCGGACAGGCCGACGGGCGAGGTGGATCCACGTGCCCTGGTCGGCATGTAGATCCACCTCGCCCGTTTTCGGCCCGAGGGCGGTTCGCGAGCACCGCGCTTCCCCCCGGCCGGCGCAGTGCTCGCGAACCGACCCGATCAGCCCAGCGCGCGAGCGTCCGAGGCGATCAGCTCGGCCCGGGGCGCCGGGATGGTGCGGCCCGCCTGGTTGTCGGCCCAGCGGGCGAGTGCCTCGTACTGGTCGTGGGCGAGCATCGTGGTCAGGGTCGCGATCGCGGTGCGGTCGGCGGCGGAGGTCAGGATCAGGTGGGCGAGGCCGGTCCGTGAGGCGGTGACGGTGAAGGCCGACTCCGCGACCGCGGTGCCGCCCGGGCCCTTGGCCTCGGCCCGCAGGGTGTGCGCGCCGAGCGGCAGCGTGCCCGAGTCGATCGGCGTGCCGGCGGCGAACTCCCGCCCGTCCAGCGTGAGTCGGACCGTGTCGGCGCCGGTGGTGCGGAGCGAGGGGACCGGGTTGCTCGCGCGCTCGACCTTGGCGCCGGCGGCCGGCGCGAGCACCTCGACGGTGGGCGCGGCGGGCGGCTCGGGAGTGCCGGTCTGGCGCCAGGCGGCATTCCACCCGGCCAGTTCGGCGGGACGGTTGGTGATGATCGCGTCCGCGCCGCCCGCCTCCAGGGTCTTCCACCCGGTCGCGTCGTCGACCGTCCAGACCATCACCGCGACGCCGGCGCGGTGCAGGTCGGCGACCACACCGGGGCGCTTGGCCAGGCCCGCGGCCGAGGGGTTGTAGGCCTTGAGGGCGAGCTGCTTGGCGAGCGCGACCGGATCCGCGTCGAGGTTGCCGCGCAGCAGACCGAGCGGCAGATCGGGGGCCAGCTCGTGGGTGAAGGTGAGCGCGTCGACCTCGAAGCTCTGGACGAAGACCCGGCCGCTCATCCCGGTGTCGCGGATGTCCTTGACGATCCGGGAGACCTCGTCCTTGGTGTGCTTGCCCTTGATTTCCAGGAGCAGGTTGCCGCCGCGCGTGCGCAGGTCCTCCAGTTGTGCGCGCAGGGTCGGCACCCGGGCTCCGCTGTGCAGCGGGGAGAACCACGAACCGGCGTCCAGGGCCGCGAGTTGAGCGGCCGTCAGGTCCCGGATCCGGCCCTTGCCGTCGGTGGTCCGGTCGACCGTGTCGTCGTGCAGGATGTGCGGGATGCCGTCCTTGCTGGGCTGGACGTCGTTCTCGATCCAGTCGGCGCCGGCCCTGCGGGCGGTCTCGTCCGAGATCAGCGTGTTCTCCGGCGCGGCGGAGGACGCGCCGCGGTGCGCGATCACGGTGAGCGGGGCGCCGGGCGCGCGCAGGTAGGCGTTCGCCTCCGGGGCCAGCCGGGTGACCTTGACGTCGTCGAAGGAGACCCGCGAACCGTTGACGAGCAGCGCCTGCGCGCCGTCGGCGGAGCGCTGGACCCGGGTGCTGCGCAGCGCCTCGCGGCCGTCCACGACCAGGCGTGCCCGGCTGCCGTGCACCTCGACCGCGACCCGCACGTCCCGGCCGATCCCGGCGGCGGTCGGCGCCGAGCCGGTGTCGGTCACGTTCCACGCGTCGCCGGTGGTGCGCTGGGCGAACTCCAGGCCGTTGCCGGCGGTGGTCCCGGTACGCATGGTCGCGATCGACCACGGGGTCGTGCCGGCGGCGGGCACGTCCAGGCCGAACGCGGTCCAGCGTGCCGCGTCGACGGCGCTCTCGAAGCGGACGACCGCCTCGAAGCGGAAGTCGTCCAGATGCCGGCCGAAGGTGATCCGGCTCTGTTGGCCGGAGTTCGCCGAGGTGCCGACCAGGCGGCCGTTCTCGACCTTCCAATCGCCCTCGACCGCCCGCCATCCGGTGGGCAGCGCGGAGCCGGCGAAGTCCTCGGACACGACCACGTCGCCGGCGGGCGGCGCGGCGGGGGTGTCCGGGGCGGCGACCGAGACGCCGGTGAGGGTGGCGGTGGCGCCGATCCCGAGGGCGGCGACCACGGCGCCGATGCGGAGTCGGGAGCGATGCCGCGGAGGCAGCCGGAACGGGGACGAAGTTGTCTGCGAAGGCATGTTCGAAACCTAGGGAGCGTGGGCGAACCCCCGATCACGCGACGCTGAAGCTCTGCCCAACGGTCGGGTACGCGCGGTGGTCGGCGGGTGGTCGCCCGATGGTCGCCCGGGTGGCCGGCCGGCGCCACGTCGGACGATCGTGCCCCGGGAGCCGGCCCGCGCCAAGCGGGATGCAAGCCCGAGGCGGTACTTCTTGAGGCACGGACCGGCGCGGCCTGCCGGCCCGCGAGTTCCACGGGCCCGCGAGCTCCGCAGGCCTGCGAGCTCCACGGGCCCGCGAGATTCACCGGACGCGATTCGACCGGACCAGAGCAGGCACGATCCGACGGATCACACGCGGCCCGACCGGATCACAGGCGACCCGACCGGATCACAGGCTGCCCGACCGGACCCGATCCGATGCGGTCGGATCCACATCCGAAGCAGTCCGAAGCAGTCCGAAGCAATGCGAATTCCAGTCCCGCCCAACCCCGTGACCACCGCCCGCGACGGCGGCTTCAGGCCAACCCGAAGTAGTGGGGGACAGATGCTAGGCACAGTCAACTCTTTCCTCCACGATCTCCCCGGGAGTACATCGTCTGCGCCGCCGACCACGAATCGGCATCAGGACACCTCAGGAGAGTCGATGAGTCCAACCGCCTACCCAGCACTGGATCCGACCGCATCCCTGGCCGCTCTGGTCGATGCCCGGATCGAACAATCGCCCACGCTCATCGCCTTGATCGCCGGGGAACACCGGCTCTCCTACGGCGAGTTGGGTGCCATGGCCGATCGGGTCGGGGCGCGCCTGGCAGAGGCGGGGGTGGCCGGGGGCGACCTGGTCGGCGTCTGCCTGCCGCGCACCCCGTACCTGGTCGCGACGTTGGTCGCGGTCCTGCGCGCGGGCGCCGCGTACGTCCCGTTGGACCCCGAGTACCCGCGGGAGCGACTGGAGTGGGTGCTCGGCGACGCGCGGGCTCCCGTCGTGGTCACCGACCGCGCGCACGAACACCTGCTCGCCGACGCTTCGGCCGACCTGGTGTACGTCGACGCCGATCCGCCCGCCGATTCGGTACGTCCCGCCCGCGCGCACACCGGGCCGGACGAACTCGCCTACGTGCTCTACACGTCCGGGTCCACCGGGCGGCCCAAGGGGGTTCGGGTGACCCACCGAGGGGTCACCGCGATGCTGCGCTGGGCGGCCGACACCTATCGGCCCGACCAGGCCCACCGGGTGCTGTTCTCCACCTCGGTGTGCTTCGACATCTCGGTGTACGAGCTGTTCTTCCCGCTCGTGGTGGGTACGGGCGTCGTCCTGGTGGACAGCGTGCTCGCGCTCGCGGACGCGCCCGCGCGGGACGAGGTCACCCTGATCAACACCGTGCCCAGCGCGATGGCCGCGCTCTTACGCGGGCCCGGACTGCCGCCCGGGGTGCGCACGATCAACCTGGTCGGCGAGGCGCTCTCGCGTCGGGTCGCGGACCAGGTATACGCGTGTCCGCAGGTCGAGCGGCTCTACAACCTGTACGGGCCGACGGAGGACACCGTGTACTCCACCTGGGCCGTGGTGGACCGCACCGACCGGGCCGAACCGCTGATCGGCACACCGCTGCCCGGCACCACCGCGCACGTGCACGACGAGAGCGGCGAACCGGTCGCCCCCGGCGAGCTCGGCGAGCTGTACCTGGCGGGCGAGGGCCTCGCGCAGGGATATCACGGCCGTCCCGACCTGACCGCCGAGCGGTTCGTCACCGTGGCGGGGGAGCGTCGGTACCGCACCGGCGACCTGGTCCGGCGTCGGCCCGACGGCGCGCTGGAGTATCACGGGCGGGTCGACCAGCAGGTCAAACTGCGCGGATTCCGGATCGAACTCGGGGAGATCGAGGCGGTGTTGACCGGACACCCCGGCGTCCAGGCGGCCGCCGTGGTGCTGCGCGAAGACGCGCTGGGACCGTATCTGGCGGCGTTCGTGCAGGGCGCCGACCGCAGTCCCGAACCCACCCCGGCCGAACTGCGCGCGCACTGCCTGACCCGACTCCCGGCCTACATGCTGCCGGACGCGATGGTGCTGCCGACTTTGCTGCCGCTCACCCTCAACGGCAAGATCGACCGCAACGCGCTGCCCGCCGCGACCCGGACCCGCTTCCGGGACATCGAGTTCGTCGCGCCCGGGACGCCGACCGAGACCACGATCACCGACCTGTTCCGCGACGTCCTCGGCGCCGATCGCATCGGCGTGCACGATCCGTTCCTGGAGTCCGGCGGCAACTCGCTGCTCGCCGTCGGGCTGTTGGCCCGGGTACAGCGGGCCTGCGGGGTGCGGATTCCGCTCGACGTGTTCTTCGCCGACCCCACGCCGGCCGCCCTGGCGGAGCACGTGCGGCAGGCCGACGCGTCCACCGGGTCGGCCCGGACGACGGTGCCGCCACCGTGCCGCGAACCGCACGCTCCCGCGACGGCCGGCACCGTGCAGGGCGAGTTCGCGATGCACGAGATGGTCCGGCCGGGCAGTGCGCTGTACCACGTGCCGCTGCGGATCCGGGCCCGCGGTGCCCTGGACGTCGCCGCGTTGGGCCGGGCACTGGGCGAGGTGGTGCGCCGGCACGAGGTGCTGCGCACCGCGCTGGTGCACCGGGGCGGCGAACCGGTGGTGGAGATCCGGCCGCCCTACCCGGTCGAGCCGGCCCTGCTGGACCTGCCGGACGCGGACGAGGAGCGCCTGGACGCGGTCCTGCGCGCCGAGGCCCTGCGACCGCTGGACCGGGCCGAGGGCCGGCTGTTGCGCGCGCTGGTCGTGCGGGTCGGTCCGGACCGGCACGAACTGCTGCTCACCGTGCACCACATCGCGATGGACGGCTGGTCGATCGGCCTGCTGCTGCGCGATCTGGCGCACGCCTACCAGGGGTTGCCGCTCGCCGAACCGGCCCTGCAGTACTCCGACGTGGCCCGCTGGGAACGACGCCACGCGGACGCCGAACACGACGAGGCGCGGCGCTGGGCCGGCCGACTCCGGGGCCTGGGCACCGAACAGCACCTGCCCGGCGACCGCACTCGGCCCGACCCGTTCGATCCGAGCGGAGCCCGGTTGACGCGCCGGCTGGATCCCGAACTCCTGCGCGCCGCCGAGGAATGGGCGGCCGGCGAGGGCGCCAGCCTGTACATGACCCTGCTCGCCGCGCTCGGCACGCTGGTGCACCGCTACACCGGCCGCACCGATCAGGCGGTGCTCAGCCCGTTCGCGGTCCGCCCGCTGCCCGAACTCGAGGACGTCATCGGCCCGCTGCTGAACACCGTGCCGCTGCGCTTCCGGGTCGAGGGCACCGACACGTTCCGGGAACTGGTGCGCCGACTGCGCCCGGTGGTGCTCGACGCGCTCGACCACAGCGCCCTGCCCTACCTGGAACAGCTCCGCTTCGCCGGCATCTCGGGCGCGGAGACCTCGACCCCCGTGTCGCAGATCCTGCTCGCGGTCCAGAACCACCCGGGGGCATCGGTGGAACTGCCGGGTCTGACCCTGGAGTTCCTGAACGAGGTGTGCAACGGCGGGGCCAAGACCGATGTGTCGATGTTCGTCGAGTTCCCGAGCACCGGACCGCTGCTGTCCGTGGAGTACCGCACCGGGCGCTACGACGCCGCGTCGATCGAGACCATCGTGGACCACCTGCTGGCCGTGCTGGCCGAGGTACTGGCCGCGCCGGACCGGCCGATCGGTGAAACGATCATGCTCGGCCCGGCCGAACGACACCGGCTGATCGAGTCCGTCAACCCGGCCCCGATCGCCCGGCCCGACCTGCGGCTGCCCGACCTGGTCGCGGCGCGGATCGCCCGCACCCCGCACGAGACCGCCGTCGTGGCGGACACCGGCAGCCTCACCTACGCCGAACTGGACGCCACCGCGAACCGGTTGGCGCACGTCCTGCGCCGGCGCGGTGCCGACCGCGGCACCCTGGTCGCGATCGCCATGCCCCGCACCCACCTGTTGCCCGCCGCCCTGCTGGGCGTGCTCCGCACCGGCGCGGCCTACCTGCCCATCGACACCGACCAGCCGATCGCCCGCAACCGGGCCCTGCTCGACGACGCCAAGGTCACCCTGATCGTGGGGCAGAGCGCGGCCGCCGCCGCGTCCCCGCTGTCGGCCGACCCCGGCTACGACGTGATCGCGGTGGACGGCGCCGAGGTCGACGCGGCCGACGAGGGCCCGCTTTATGGGCACGCCGAGGCGGAGGACCCGGCATACCTGATCCACACCTCCGGCTCCACCGGCCGACCCAAGGCGGTCGCCGTACCGCACCGGGCGATCGTCAACTTCCTGCTCTCGATGGCCGACGAACCGGGACTGACCGCCGCCGACACGATGGCCGCCGTCACCACGCTCACCTTCGACATCGCCGGGCTGGAGTTGTGGCTGCCGCTGGTGGTCGGCGCCCGGGTGGTGATCGCCGACCGGGACACCGCCGCCGACGGCCGACGGCTCGCCGACTGGCTGGAGCGCCACCGGGTGACGGTCTGCCAGGCGACGCCGGCCACCTGGCGGATGTTGCTGGACGCGGAGGGGACCTGGCCGGCCGCACTGGTCGCGCTCTGCGGCGGCGAGGCGCTCACCGGGGACCTGGCCGGCGCGCTGCTGGATCGCTGCGCGCGGGTGTGGAACATGTACGGCCCCACCGAGACCACCGTATGGTCCACCGTCCTGCGCGTCGACCGCTCGCACGCCGCGCTGCCCGTGGTCCCGCTCGGCGCACCGATCGCCAACACCCGCGTCTATGTGCTGGACCCGGCCGGGCGTCCCGCGCCGGTCAACGCTCCCGGCGAACTGTGCATCGCGGGCACCGGGGTCGCGCTCGGCTACCTCGGCCGGGCCGAACAGACCGCCGAACGCTTCGTCCAGGACCCGATGGGCCCACCCGGAACACTGATGTACCGGACCGGCGACCTCGCCCGCCGCCGACGCGACGGCACCCTCGAGTACCTCGGGCGCGCCGACCATCAGGTCAAACTGCGCGGCTTCCGGATCGAGTTGGGCGAGATCGAGGCGGGACTCGCCGCGCTCGCGGGCGTCACGGCCGCGGTCGCGACCCTGTGGGCGGGCCCGGCCGGACCGACGCTGGTCGGGTACGTCGTCCCGGACGGTCCGTTCGTCGCGACGGACCTGATCGCCGCGCTCGGCGAGCGGCTGCCCCGATACATGGTTCCCGGTGTGCTCGTGCCGCTCGACGCGCTGCCGTTGACCCCCGCCGGCAAGGTCGACCGGGCCGCGCTGCCCGAACCCCGGCCCGGCGGCAGCGGCGCGCCCCCCGAGGGCGACTGCGAGGAGATCCTGGCCGAGATCTGGCACGAACTGCTCGGCCCGGATCGGATCGGCCGCGACGACACCTTCCTCGCGCTGGGCGGCAACTCGCTGCTCGGGCTGCGCCTGATGGCCCTGGTGAGCGAGCGCTTCGAGATCGACTTCCCGCTGCGGGTCGTCTTCGAGGCGCCGACGCTGGCCGCGATGGCCCGCCGGATCGAGGACATCCTGCTGAGCGAAATCGACGAATCCGCACCCGACTTCGGCCGCCCCAGCGGGCCGAACGTCGCGAACGGGCACACCGCCCCGGCCGACTCGACCGACCGGGACGCGTGATGACCGACTCCGAGGAGATCCTGACCACGCGCCCCGAACCCGACCCCGACCGCGCCCGCCGCGACCTGCTCCGCAGCCGGCTCGCCCGGGCCCGAGTCGCCGCCCCCCGCGCCGACCTGGCCCCCAGGCCCGCCGACGTGCCCACACCGCTCTCCGCCGCGCAGCGCCGCATGTGGTTCCTCGCGCAGTACGAACCCGACGGCGCCGCCTACAACATGCCGCTCGTGCTGCGCCTGACCGGTCGGCCGGACCGGGACGCGCTGGTGGCCGCGCTGACCGACGTGGTCGCCCGGCACGAGGTGCTGCGCACGGTCTATCCCAGCGTGGACGGACACGTCCTGCCCACCGTGCACGAGATCGACCGGTTCCGGGTGTCCGTGCTCGGCGTGGCCGAGGCGGAGGTGACCGCCCGGCTCGCCGCCGAGGCCCGCCGCCCCTTCGACGTGTCCCACGAACTCCCGATCCGGGCAGTCCTGTTGTGCACGGGGGAGCGGCATGTGCTGAGCCTGGTGCTGCACCACATCGCCGCCGACGCGTGGTCGGTGGGCGTACTGTTCGACGACCTGGCCGCCGCGTACACCGCGCGTTGTGCCGGTCATCCGCCCGAACTCGCTTCGCTGCCGGTCCAGTACGCGGACGTCGCCTACCGGCAGCAGACCACCCTGGCCGCCGAACTCGACCGCCAGCAGACCTGGTGGCGGGCCCGGCTGCGGGGCGCGCCGGGCACGGTGAGCGTGCCGGTGGACCGGCCGCGTCCGGCCGTCGCGGACACCCGGGGCGAGCGGATCGAGGTCGGCTTCGGCAGGGAGCGCTCGAGGCGGATCCGGGCCCTGGCCGAACGCACCGGCGGCACCACGTACATGGTGCTGCTGAGCGCGCTGCAGATCGTGCTGGCCCGGTACAACGGCGTCACCGACGTCACCGTGGGCAGTCCGGTCGCGGGGCGCACGCACCGCAGCACGGACGCCCTGATCGGCTGCTTCGTGAACACCTTGGCGATGCGCACCGACCTGTCCGGCGAGCCGACGGTACGGGAGTTGCTCGGCCGGGTCCGGGAGGACACCCTCGCCGCCTTCGCGCGCCAGGAACTCCCTTTCGACCGGCTGATCGACGCGCTCGACCTGGATCGCGAACTCGCCTACACGCCGCTGTTCCAGGTCCTGTTGAACGTGCACAACCAGGCCCCGGCCCGGCCCACGCTGCCCGGCGTCGAGGTCGAGTGGTGCGATACGCACACCGGCGCGGCGAAGTTCGACCTGTCGCTCGCCGTGCTCGACACCGGGCCCGCCGACGAACTCGTCGCCGACCTGGTGTGGCGCAGCGTGCTCTACGACGAGGCGAGCATCCGGCGGGTGTTCGGGCACCTGACCACCGTGCTGGATGCGATGATCGCCGACCCGGACCGCGCGGTGGCCGAACTGCCGCTGCTCACCGCCGGCGAGGAGCGGCAACTCGCGGGCTGGAACGACACCGCCCGGGACTGGGACACCGACGGCACCCTGCACGCCCTGATCGAGGAGCAGGTCCGCCGCACGCCGCACGCGCCCGCCGTGCGCGGCGTGGACGGCGAGCTGAGCTACGCCGAGCTCGACGGCCGGGCGAACGTGCTGGCGCGTCGGCTGCGCGGCCTCGGGGTGGGGCCGGATCGCGTGGTCGGGCTGTTCGCGGAGCGCTCGACCGCGCTGATCGTCGGCATGCTCGGCATTCTCAAGGCCGGTGGCGCGTATCTGCCGCTGGACCCGCTGTACCCGGACGAGCGGGTGCGCGCGCTGCTCACGGCCGCCGACGCGGTCGCGGTGGTCACGACGGAGGAACTGCGGCCCCGGTTGCCCGGGTCGCCGCCCGTCGTGGTGCCCGAGGAGGCGCCTCCGGAGGTGGACCCGGGGCCCTTGGCCGTGGACGTGCGGCCGGACCACCTGTGCTACGTGCTGTTCACGTCCGGATCCACCGGCGCGCCCAAGGCGGTCGCCGTCGAGCACCGCAACTACCGCAACTACCTGCACGGCCTGCGGGAACGGGTGGGTCCCGGACGGGCGGCCGACGGGCGGCCGTGGAACTGGGCGCTGGTCTCCACGTTCGCCGCCGACCTGGGCACCACCAACGTGTTCGGCGCGCTCACCGGCGGCGGCTGCCTGCACCTGCTCACCCGGGACCAGGCCACCGATCCGGACGCGTTCGCGCGGTATCTGAGCACGCATCGCATCGACGCGATGAAACTGGTGCCCAGCCACCTGGAGGGCCTGGCCGCGCTCGGCGATCGGCTCGCCGACGTGCTCCCGCGCGCGTTGCTGATCTGCGCGGGCGAGCCGTTGCGCGCGGACGCGGTGGACCGCCTGCGGGCGGCCCGGCCGGAGTTGACGCTGCACAACCACTACGGGCCGACCGAGACCACCGTGTCGATGCTCGGCACGCCGGTCACCGCCGTGCCGGCCGGTGCGGCGAGCGCGCCGCTGGGGCTGCCGTTCGGCAACGTCGGCGCGTACGTGTTGGACCCGCACGGGCGGGAGTTGCCGGTCGGCGTGCCGGGGGAACTGTTCGTGACGGGAGCGGGGTTGGCGCGCGGCTACCTCGCGTGCGCGGACCTGACCGCCGAGCGCTTCGTCGAGTGGGCCGGGCGGCGCGCGTATCGCACCGGGGACCTGGTCCGGCGCCGTGCGGACGGAGCGATCGAGTTCCTGGGCCGGGCCGACCAGCAGGTCAAGATCCGCGGTTTCCGGGTCGAGATCGGCGAGGTCGAGGCCGAACTCGGCGCTCGGCCGGGGGTGCGCGAGGCGATCGTGGTGGCCCGGGGCGAGGGCGCGGGACGCAAGCTGGTGGGATACGTGGTCGCGGACGCGACGGCGACGGTGGACGCGGGCGCGATCCGGGCGGCCCTGAGAACCCGGTTGCCCGACTACATGGTGCCCTCGGCGGTGCTCGTCCTGGCCGCGCTGCCGCTGACCGGCGCCGGCAAGGTGGACCAGGCGGCACTGCCCGCGCCCGAGCTCGTTCCGGCGCAGGAGGGCGGCGTCGAGCCGTCCACGCCCACCGAGGTGGCGGTGGCCGTGACCTTCGCCGACGTCCTGGCCACGACCGGGGTCGGCGCGGCGGACGACTTCTTCGCGCTCGGCGGCGACAGCTTCTCCGCCGTGCGCGCGGTCCGCACGATCGGCCGGGGCCTGTCCATCATCGACCTGTTCCAACACCCCACCGTGCGCGAACTCGCCGCCCTGCTCGACGGGCGCGCCGGCGAAGACGGCCCGGCCGAGCGTCCGCGCCCGCTGCTGCACCGGCTCACCAAGGACGCGGGACCGACCACGCTGACCCTGGTCTGCGTGCCGTACGGCGGCGGCAGTCCGATCACCTTCCAACCACTCGCGGACGCGCTGCCCGCCGGACATCGGCTGTACGCGGTGGAGTTGCCCGGCCACGACCCCAGTCGGCCGGACGAGGAACCCGAGGAGCTGGAGCAGCTCGCCGACCGGCTCGCGGTGCGGATCACCGAGCGGATCGGCGGCCCGATCCTGCTCTACGGCCACTGCCTGGGCGGTGCGCTGGCCACCGCGCTGGCCGGACGGCTGGAGGCGGCCGGGGCCGAACTGCGCGGCGTCGCACTGGGCGGGACCTTCCCGGCGGCTCGGCTTCCGGGCCGGTTCGCCGAGTGGGTGGCCAGGCGGCTGCCCGGCGACCGGTTGCTCTCGGACCGGGCCTACCTCGACTACCTGCGCGCGATGGGTGGTTTCACCGATGTCTACGACGAGGCCGAACAGCGCTTCCTGATCCGGGCGTTGCGGCACGATGTGCGCCAGGCCGAGGACTTCTACACGCGTGCCTACGGCGACGCGCACCCGACGCCGGTGGCCGCGCCGATCCTGTGCGTGGTGGGCGACAAGGACCGTGCGACGTTGTTGTACGAGGAGCGCTACGCGGAGTGGGAGCACTTCGGCCCCAGGGTCGAACTGGCGGTGATCCCGCGCGCGGGGCACTACTTCCTCAAACACCAGGCCGTCGAACTGGCCGCGGTGTTGAGTCGCTGGTCGGCCGGTCCCGGACCCGGGGCCGCCGACCCGCCTCCCGGCCCGCGGGCGGCCTCGGCCCGGCCGAATCTGGCCACCTTCGCGAAGGTGGCGGGCGGGCAGTTCGTGTCGATGATCGGCACCGCGCTGTCCACCTTCGCACTGGGGGTGTGGGTCTACCTGCGGACCGGGTCGGCCTTCGACTTCGCGATGATCTCGGTGGCCGCGGTGCTGCCCGCGGTGTTGTTGTTGCCGATCGCGGGCGCGGTCGCGGACCGGGTGGACCGGCGGCGGATCATGATCGTCACCGATACGGTGGCCGCCGCCGCGATGTTGTCGCTGGGCGTGCTGTTGTGGACGGACCAGCTGCAGCTCTGGCACGTGTACGTGGTCGCCTGCGTCGGCTCGGTGTGCAACGCCTTCCAACGGCCCGCCTACATCGCCGCGATCGCCCAGTTGGTGCCCAAGCGCTATCTGGGGCAGGCCAACGGTCTGGCCCAACTGGGCACCGGTTCCGGGGACATGCTGGCGGCGTTGGCCGGCGGCGTACTGGTCGCGGCGGTCGGCCTGCACGGCGTGGTGCTGTTCGACATGGCCACGTTCCTGATCGGGGTGAGCGTACTGCTGCGGGTGCGCTTCCCCGACACGCTGTTCGAGAAGCGCGAGGAGCCGCTGCTGCGCGAAGTGGTCACCGGGTGGCGCTACATCGTGCGCCGGCGCGGGCTGGTGGCGATGGTGGTCTTCTTCGTGGTGTTCAACTACCTCTTCGCGGTGGCCACCGTGCTGGTCACCCCGATGGTGCTGGCCGACGGGTCGGCGGTGACGCTGGGCGTGGTGACCGCGGTCGGCGGGGTCGGCGCGGTGCTGGGCGCGCTGGTGATGGCGCTGTGGGGCGGGACCGCCCGGCGGGCGACGGGCATGATCGGCTTCACCTCGGTGGTGGGGGTGGCCGCGGTGCTGGCGGGCAGCCGGCCCGAGCCGGTGTTCGTCGCGGTCGGACTGTTCGTGTTGTGGGCGGCGCTGATGATCCTGAACTCGCACTGGATGGCCCTGATCCAGACCAAGGTCGGGATGGAGTTGCAGGGTCGGGTGCTGGCCACCAATCAGATGCTGGCGATGTCGATGATGCCGCTCGGCTTCCTGACCGCCGGACCGCTGGCGGACCGGGTGTTCGAGCCGCTGCTGCGCTCGGACGGCGCGCTCGCCGACTCGGTGGGCGTGCTGCTGGGCACCGGACCCGGGCGTGGCACCGGTCTGTTGCTGGTCCTGGTCGGCCTGGCGCTGGGCGTCTGGGGCCTGGTGGGGTTGTTGTACCGGCCGCTGAGTCGGATGGAGGACGTGCTGCCGGACGCGATCCCGGATGTGGAGATCGGTGACAAGGACACCATTCAGGCCGAGGCGGACCGGCGGCTGGCCGGCGCGGGTGGGGCGGGGGTGCCGGTGTCCTGACGGCACGCGTGCGCGGTGTGGGGAGACACGGGCCGCGGAGTCCCCACACCGCGCGGCGAGGCTCGCGAACGGGAAGCCGCACACCGCGCGGTGAGGCTCGCGAACGCGAACGCTCGCCCCATACCCCGTGGCGGGGGAGCGAGATGCCGTCGGTCGGGGCCCCGCCGACGGCTCAGGGGTGCGGCGCGGAGGCCGCCAGCGGCAGCAGGATCTCGTCGATGAGGCGGGTCAACACGGCGGCGTCGACCGGGTGTTCGGCGAAGACCGTCTGATAGAAGGCCATCGAGGGCAGGACCAGCGCGAGCAGGCCCAGGTCCCGGTCCGGGTGCACCTCGCCGCGTTCGCGGCCGCGGTCCAGCAGCGGGCGCAACATCTGTTGCCACTGGGTGACGAAGCGTTCGCGGACGATCCGGGCCAACTCCGGATTGCCGGGCAGGATCGGCAACAGGGCCACCACCGCGCGGGCGTGCGACTCGTCGATGTGCTCGGCGGTGTCGGCCAGCATCGCGATCAGGTCGCCGCGCAGGGTGCCGGTGTCGGGCACGGGCTCGGCCGAGTCGGCCCCGGCGCACAGCGCGGCCTCCGCGATCAGCGCCTCCTTGGACGGCCAGCGCCGGTACAGCGTGGCCTTGCCGGCCCGCGCCCGGGTGGCCACGGCGTCCATGGTCAGCCGGTCGTAGCCGATGTCGATCAGGACGCCCAGCGCCGCGCGCATGATCTGCGCGTCGCGATCCGCGTCGCGCGGCCGGCCGCCGCGTCCGGCCGGCGCGGCGGTGGGGCGACGCAGGGCACCGGCATCGGCGGCGGGGGTCTTGTCGACCTCGGTGTCCGGCATGGGTGCCTCCTCGTACTCGTCGTCGTGCTCGTCGCCCGCGCGCTCTCGCCGGAGGCGGTCACCGGAGTGGCGGGTGTACGTACCCAGAATCCCACCTCGGACCCGCGCCGGAGCCGGACGCCTCGACCACCCTGTTATGGAACGCTTGAGTTCCGGAACTGATTCGTTCTACGCTGGGACGAGTCGACGCCCGCGTCGGCTTCGGGAGCGGCCGATCACGCACGCCCCACCCCAGCGAGAGGCCACCGCCATGAGCACACCCACATCCGCCGAGCAGAGCATTCGTCCCGGGTTGTGGACCGTCGACCCGCGGCGCAGCCGAGCCGCGTTCACGGTGAAGAACTTCCTGGTCCTGTCGGTGACCGGGGCCTTCCCGATCCACGAGGCGACGGTGTCGGTGGGACCCGACGGCGGACCCGTCGAGGTCCGGGCGCGGTTGGACGCGACCGGCTTCGGGACGGGCAACGCCAAGCGGGACGCACACGTGCGCAACCCGGACTTCCTGGACGCGGGCCGATACCCCGACGTGCTGTTCGCGAGTACGGAGGTCACACGAGAGGGCGCGGCGTGGCTGGTCCGAGGGCTGCTGACGATCAAGGACCGGGCCACGCCGATCACGCTGACCACCCGCACGGTGAAGGCCTCCGGCGGCATCGCCACGGTGTGGGCGACCGGCACCGTCGATCGCCACGAGGCCGGGTTGACGTACGGCAACAACTTCGGGGTGAGCCGACTGGCCGCGCTCGACCTGCGGGTCGAACTCGCCCACGGGTGAGCCTTCGCGGGCCCGGATGTGGGACGGTCGCGCGTGGGCGCGGACCGTCCCACCCCCGGTCAGGGGCGACCCGTCGGGCGCACCTCCACCGTGGTGCGCAGCGGCAGGTCGGCGCTGGAGCCGCCCACGCGCAGGCTGTAGCTGCCGGGTTCGCTCTCGCGGCGGCCGGTCTCCTCGGACCAGTGCTCGAAGGCGCGGGCCGGGACACGCAGGTCGACGGTGACCTCGGCGCCGGCCGCCGCGGTCGCCGACGCGTAGCCCGCCAGCCACAGGACCGGGCGCTCGACACCGCCGTCGGCGCGACCGAGATAGGCCTGGAGTACGTGCCGGCCCGCGCGTGCGCCGGTGTTGCGCACCGTCACCCGGGCCACGAAGTCGGCGCCGGAGGCGACCGTTTCCATCCCGACGTGCTCCCACGTGGTCCAACCCAGGCCGTGGCCGAACGGGTAGGCGGGCGTGGCGCCCGCCCGGGCCCAGCCGCGGTAGCCGAGGTGGATGCCCTCGGTGTAGTCCAGACGCCCCTCGGTCGGGATCGTGGACAACACCGCCGGGTCGTCCTCGCCCCCGGGCCAGGTCATCGGCAGTCGGCCGCCCGGCTCGGCGCGCCCGAGCAGCACGTCGGCCAGCGCCGCGCCGAACTCCTGGCCCGGGAACCACGCGACCAGGACCGCCGCGACGTCCTCGCGCCAGGGCAGCAGCACGGGTGAGCCGCTGTTGACCACCACCACGGTGTTCGGGTTGACCGCCGCGACCCGGCGGATCAACTCGTCCTGCCGGCCCGGCAGGGACAGGTGGGCCCGGTCGCGGCCCTCGCTGTCGCTCTCCTCGGTGCTGCCCACCACGACGATCGCCACCTCGGCGTCCGCCGCGAGCGCGACGGCGTGCTCCAGGTCCGCGTCCTCGTGCGCAGCCGGCCGATCGACGCCGAGTACGAACCCGGTGCCCGGGCGCTCCGCCTCGAAGTCGTGCCGCAGGTGCAACTCGACCTCCCGACCGGCCTTCAGGTCGACGACGGCCCACCGCTCGGGCGGGGTGAGGATGCCGCCGAGCGGGTCGTCGGTGACCAGGTCGTCGTCCACGAGCGGGACGCCGTCGGCCAGCAGCCGGAAGCGGCCCACGCCGGCCACGCCGATCCGGTGCGGCCCGTCCTCGCGGACCTCCAGCACGCCGATCGCCTCGATCGCCACGGCCCGCGCGACGATCGGATCGTCGAGCCACAACAGCCGCCCGCCTCCGCGCGCCTCCTCGTGCAGCACCTCGCCGCCGGGACCGATGAAGCGCACCCACAGACCGCGCTCGCCGGTCTTGGGATCGTGGACGTCCGCGCCGGTGACGGCGGGCAGCCGATGACGGATCCGGGCGCCGGCGCCATGGGTGACCTCGACGTCGGGTCCCAGCGCGGCGCGCAGCCCGGCCAGCGGGCCGATCGTGTACGGCGGTACGACCGTCGCGCTGCCGCCGCCCTGGATCCGCGCCGTGTCGGCGTTGGGTCCCAGCACCGCGACCCGGCGCAGCGTGCCCGGATCCAGCGGCAGCGCCGTGCCGGTGTCGCGCAGCAGCACCATGCCCGCGGCGGCCGCCTCGCGCAGCAGTACGTCGGGCTCGGACACCGAGGGCGCCGGTGCGGGCGGTGCGATGTCGGCGAGCGCGCCGACCCGGGCGGCGAGCAACAACAGCCGGCGCACCTTGCGGTCGACCGCCTCCCGCGGGACCAGGCCCGCGCGTACGGCGGCCACCAGCGCCGCGCCCCACGGCCGGTCCGGACCCGGACCCGGCATCGCCAGATCCAGCTCTGCGCTCGCGGCGCCCTCGGTCGAGCGGGTCGCGAACCAGTCCGAGACGGCCGGCCCGTCGAAGCCCCACTCGGTCCGCAACGGCGTGTCCAGCAGCGGGCTCTCGGTCATGGTGACACCGTCCACGCTGTTGTAGGCGGCCATCAGCGCCCACACGCCGCCCGAGCGCACGATCTCCTCGAACGGCGCGAGATGGACCTCGTGCAGCGCCCGCCGCGACATCCGCACATCGACCGAGTACCGCTCGGTCTCCGAGTCGTTGGCGGTGAAGTGCTTGACGCAGGCCGCGACGCCGCCGGCCTGGACACCGCGCACCAGCGCCGCGCCGATCCGACCGGACAGCAGCGGATCCTCCGAGTAGCACTCGAAGTGCCGGCCGGCGTACGGGCTGCGCTGGAGGTTGACGGTCGGGCCCAGCACGACGTCCACGTGCTTGCGCCGTGCCTCGACGGCGAGCAGGCCGCCGAGCCGCTCGACCAGGTCCTCGTCCCAGGACGCGGCGAGCGCGGTCGGACAGGGCAGGGAGGCGGACGGCTCGCGTTCGTCGAAGCGCTCGCCGCGCACGCCCGCCGGGCCGTCGCACAACACCATCTCGCGCAGCCCGATGGCGGGTTCCGCGGCGGTTCGCCAGAATCCCGAACCGGTGAGCAGCCGGACCTTGCGTTCGAGGTCGAGTCCGGCCAGGGCCGCCTCGATGCGCTCGAGGAGGTGGGCGTCCGGCGCCCTGGGGCTGTGCATGGGGGTGGTTTCGAGCGGCTCGAAGGCGCCGGACGCCTCTTCGACCGAGGACAGGGGAAGGGTGCGGTCATCATGACCGTTGGCCTGCGACACGCGGGGCACACTACATTCAATATATTCCAGGTGGAATGCTTTCACGAGGGGAGCCGGACGGATGTCGGATCGCACGGGGGCACGGGGCCCGTACGCGCGCGGTGTCGCGCGGCGGCAGGAGATCGTGCACGCGGCGCTCGAGGTGTTCGCCACGCGCGGCTACGACGCGGTCTCGTTGCGCGAGATCGCCGCTCAGGTGGGTCTGTCGCACACCGGCCTGCGGCACCACTTCGCGTCGAAGGAGGAGTTGCTCACCGCCGTGCTGCGGTACAAGGACGAACTGACGCTGACCCCGGACGAGCCGGTGGACGTGTCCGGCATCGCGTGGGTGCGGGCCAGCCGGGACGTGGTCGCGCTCAACGCCCGACAGCCGTTGCTGATCCGGCTGTTCGCGACGCTGTCCGTACAGGCCACCGATCCCGCGCATCCGGCGCACGCGTACTTCGTCGAGCGCTACCGGATCGCGCGCGAGATCGCCGCCGGGCACCTGGCCAGGGCCCGCGACGACGGTGACATCGCCGCCGACGTGGACGCCGAGCATTGCGCCGAGTTGATGCTGGCCGCGATGGACGGCCTCCAGGTGCAGTGGCTGCTGGAGCCCGACCGGGTGGACATGGTGGCCGCCTACGGCCAGTTCCTGGACCGCTTCCTGGCCGTGCTCGCCGTCCCGCTGCCGGAGGCGGGCGGAACGGCGAGGCAGTGAGACCGCGAGGTGACCTCGCGCCGGGCGCCCGGATCCGGCGCCTGGGCCGGCGGCCCCGCGCCGGCCCGGGATCCGGTGCGCGTCGCCGCTACGGCGCCGGTCGGTCCGCCCGGTGGATGGTGTGCCGCCCGGCCGGTCGGCGCCGACCGGCGTGCACGAACGGCACCGGGCTGTCCACCGTCAACAGGCTCGGCGTCACCACGACCTCGATCCGGCCCGCCGGGCACGGCACCGCACCCGCGGCCCGGGTCAGGTAGCCGAGTTCGGGTTCGATCCGGGCCACCGCGAACCCCGGCTCGGCCGGCTCCACGCCCAGGACGCGGGTCATCAGATCGCGCGTGGGCGTCGAGGACCAGCCGTGGCTGACCGTGCCGCCGTACCAGGTCTCGCTCCACGAGGTGTCGCTGCGCGCCAGCAGCGCGACCCAGTCCAGGCACAGGCCGGCGATCAGGTCGGCGCGGCCGGCCCGGGCCAGCGCGTCGTGCACCACGTAGCGGAAGAACGGCTGGGCGCGCACCACTTGCCGCCCGGTGTCCCACCACGGCTTCGGCGGCCCGGCGCGCAGGTGCGCGCCGCCGACCTCGGTGTCCGAGCCGGGGTCGGCGGGGCCCTCCGGGGCGCTGAAGGCGGCGTGGACCAGGTCGTCCTCGGCGGTGAGCACCCGCACCAGCCGCTCGATCCGCTCGGCCGGCACCAGGCCGCCCACGATCGCCGCCGCCTGGCCGTGCTGGGACGCCATCGGCCGGCGCTCGCCGTCCGCGATCGAGTCCGCGTAGCGCTCCCGCTCCGGGTCCCACAACCGCTCGAAGCCCGTCACGAGCCGGGCGTGCGCGGCGCGCGCCCAGTCGGCCCGGCCCCGATCGCCGAGCCAGTCCGCCAGTTCGGCGAACTCCAGCAGGGCCCGGCCCCACAGGCCGCACAGCGCGGCCGAGACGCCCTCGGTGTGCACCGCGGACCAGTCGATGATCACCCAGCCGAACACGTCGGTGGGCAGGCCGGTGTCGTCCAGGAACGGTACGAACCAGCGCAGCACGCGCTCGGCCACCGGCAGCAGTTCGGCGATCTCCTCCCGATCGCCCACGTAGCGGTACAGGTTCCACACCGAGTGCACCCAGTGCAGCGCCCAGTCCGGGATCACCGTGAAGTCGGCCCACTCGGCGTCCCCGGCCACCGCCATCGGCAACATGCCGTCCGAGCGCGGGGAGGCGGCCAGCCGCGGGTGCCAACGGGCCAGCCGCCAGTCGGCGTTGGTGGTCAGGTCGACCAACTGGTGCACCACCGCGTCGCCGGTCCAGGCCCGCTGTTCGCGGGTGGGGCAGTCGACGTAGGCGTCCGCCGAGCACAGCGTCACGGTTCGTCGGCCGACCCGCCAGATCTGTTCCAGGCGCGGATCCGAGCAGGTGAACCACGCGCCGCCGGTGACCGGGTAGGTGCGTTCGCGGACCGCCACGCGATGCACGGTGACCTCGTCCGGGGCCTGGACCAGGACGCCGCGCAGGCCGTAGGAGTCGAGCGATTCGAGCACGCGCCGGCTGCCGTCGGCGGTCACCGCCAGGCTCGCGTCGTGCTCGCCTGGAGCGGGTCGTCCGCTCGGGTCGAGGAACTCGGCGGTGTGCACCACGACTTCGGTGCCGGCCGGGCCTTGGGCGTCGACGACCAGAGTGCCCGAGAGCACCCGCTCCGCGGTGTACCCGCCGCCGGGGCCCGGGGTCAGGATCGTCTCGCGCGGCTGCGGCCAGGTGATCGGCCGGCCGCCGAACGGGCCGCCCGGGTAGCTGGGCGGTTCGGGCCGGCCCGGCTCGCCGGTGGTCATCGCGCGCCGCAGCACGGCCGCCGGCCAGCCCGGATCGTGGTCCGGTAGCCGCCAGTCGGCGGGCAGCGCCCGGGCGTCCAGCAGTTCGCGGCCACGGCCGGAGACGGTCCCGCCGCCGGCGGTCGCGGTCCAGCCGTCCAGGACGCGGGCCTGCCACCGCTCGTCGGTGACGAACCAGGTGTCCGGGCCGAGCCGGGCCTCCAGGACGAACGCGCCGTGCACCAGGTCGTTGCCGAACGGCGACGGCGGCAACCACCACGGGGTCGGCCCGTCGTAGACCCAGGCCAGCGCGGTGACCACGTTGGCCCCGGGTCGCAGCCGGCCGGCCAGATCGAGGTCGTCGTACGGCCGGAGGCGCGGATTCGCGCGCACCGGCCCCCGGGCCACCTCGACGCCGTTGACGGCCAGCGCGTACCCGGACAGCGCGACCACGCGCGTGGGCACCCGCTCGGGGACGGTGTCGAGGTGGAGCTCGGCCCGCAGCGCGACGGCGTGCCGGCCGGGCGGGCGGTCGTCCCGCGGCTCGGCCCAGATCCATCGGGCCCGCCACCGGCCGGGCGGAAAGTCGGTCTTGGCGATCACGCGATCGTTCCTTCGTGTCGGGGGAGCGGGCGGCTCGTGGCCGGGCACGACTTCGCCCGGCCGGTGTTCGAGGCCGCTACCGGGTCAGGTGCTCGCGAATCGCGTGCAGCCACGCCTGGGGTCGCTCCGTCTGCGGGCTGTGTTTGGCCCCCGGGATCACCCGGAGCTCCGCCCCTCGGATGCCGGCGGCGAACTGCTCGGCCGCGCCCCGCAACCGCCGGTCGTGTTCGCCGACGACCACGGTGACCGGGCAGGACAGCTCCGCCAACCGGCCGACCAGTGACGGATACGTGCCGAGCGCCTCGGCACAGCCGACGAAGGCGGCGCGGTCCATCCCGGTGAGCGCGCGGGTCTGCCGCTCGCGGCGGGCCGGGACGTCGGGGTCGGCGTCCGCCGGGATGCGGGTGAACGGCTTGAGGACGGTCAGCAGCGGGGTCAGGCCGAACCGGCCGACCACCGCGTTCATGCCCTTGCCGAGCGCCCGCGACAGCGGCGTGCCGGTGGGTTCGGCGGCGGTGTCCATCAGGACCAGCGACCGCACCCGGTCCGGGTGGGCCAGCGTGTAGCGCAGCGCCAGGACGCCGCCCATCGAGTGGCCGAGCAGATCGATCGGCTCGGGCAGCACGCGCTCGACGAAACCCGCCAGGTCGGCGGAGAGCTCGTCGAAGGTGTACGCGGACCGGTCGCCGAACTTGGTGCTGCCGCCGTGCCCGCGGTGGTCGTACGCCAGCACCCGCCGATCCCGGGCCAGGAGCGGCGCGACGCCGTCCCAGTCGGCCAGGCTGCCCGCGAATCCGTGCAGCAGGAGCAGGGGTGCCGTACCCGGTCGCGGGTCGGCCGCGGGCAGGTCGCAGTAGCGCAGATCCGCCCGTGAGCGGGGCGGACGAGAGGGGTCGAAGTGGTGTGATTCGGCCTCGCCGAGCGTACCGCCGGCGAGGAGTCGGGATGATGCCGTCCACGAAAGCCTTCCATCTGGCATGTATTCAATGTTAGCGTCCCGCCGTCGTGATGTGACACACAAATCCCCCCGGATTCGCCGGGGCCAGGGCCTCCCCGGCCGCCATTCCCACACTTCCTTCGAAGGACAGGTGAGCCGCTGTGTTGCTCCGAGGAGACCGACCCGCTCCGGCGCGACGTATCGCCGCAGGCGTCCTGCTCGTCGCCTTCGGCCTGACCGCGTCGGTCGGCTGCTCGGTCGAGAAGAAGTCGGACGACAAGAAGCCCGCCGGGCCGGCCGCCGCCCCGAGCGGCCCCGCCAAGGGCGTCACCGACACCACCGTCAAGCTCGGCGTCGCGGCCACCGACCCCGCGCAACTCAAGGCCTTCGGCGTGCCGAGCGAGGGCCCGGCGAGCAAGGACATGTACGCCGCCTGGATCGCCGCGCAGAACAAGCGCGGCGGCGTCCAGGGCCGCACCATCGAACTCGCCTTCCGCCCGTTCCTGCCCACCGGCCCGGCCGAGGCGCAGGCCGCGTGCGTGGAACTGAGCGAGGACAAGAAGGTGTTCCTGGCCATCGGCATCCTCACCGGGGACACCCCGCTGTGCTTCACCGAGACGCACGGCACGCCCTACCTCGGCCAATGGGGCCAGTCCGCCGAACGCGACCGCCGCTCCAAGGCACCGTTCGTCGCGCTGGAGATGGCCGACGACCGCCAGCGGGCCGCCGCCGTCAAGGCGCTGCTCGACCAGAAGCTGCTCCAGGGCAGGAAGGTCGCGCTGTACTGGGAGGCCCAGGACGCGGCCGTCACCAAGAACACCGTCAAACCGCTCCTGGACGCGGCCGGCGTCGACGTGGTCACGCAGACCCCGCTCGACGACTACGGCACCGACCAGGCCGCCGGCGACCAGGCGTTGGACACCCTGGTCCAGAAGATGCGCTCCTCGGGCGCCGACACGATCCTCAACACCTCCAACTTCTCCAACCTGATGATCGCGCTGCAGCGCGCGAACTGGCTGCCCGAGCAGGTGTACGCGACCTCGGCCCAGGCACTCAGCCCGGCGGTGGTCAAGACCACCGGGATCAAGCCGACGACGATGCAGCGGGTGACGGTGGCCGCGCCGTACATCCCGACCAAGGCCGAACTGCTCGCCGACCCGGCGGTGACGGCGTGCGTGGACGAGTACAACGCGGGCGGCGTCGGCGAGCGCTTCGACGCGGCGGCGGCGAGCCGGGAGGCGCTGAGCGCGGTGGCCAACTCGTGCGCCGCGTTCCGGCTGTTCGTCCAGGCCGCCGACGCCGCCGGGCGGGACCTGACCGCGGCGTCCTGGCGGCGCGGCGCCGAATCGCTGACCAAGCTCGCGCTGCCCGGCATGCCGCTCGCGTCGCTCGCGCCCGGCAAGCACAGCGCCGGCGACGCGGTGGGCGTGTTCCGGTGGGACCCGGCCCAGAACCAGATGCTCCCGGCCGGGCCGCCGATCTCCGCGACGAAGTGATCGCACGCGCCGCGACGAACCGAGCGCGCGGACCGCGATGACGTGAAGGCGTGCTCCGCGACGACGTGGCGGCACGCGCGGTGCCGAAGCGACGGCACACGAACCACGAGAAAGGCCGATCACATATGGACGGCGGCACCGCCGCACCCCAGCGGGACGACACCGGAGGCGAGCCCGGGAACCTGGCGGACCTCGCCGGTGCGGTCCTGGACGAGACACCTCGGGCGGCCGGGCGCACGTCGTCCGGCCGGCGCAGGCCGCCGACCCGGCCCGAGAACCCCGCCGCCGACGCCGATACCGCCGTCCCCGGCGTCGGCGGCGGCCCCGACCGGGCCGACCGGAAGCCGCCCGCCGAGCCGTTGACCCTGCGTCAGGGACTGCGCAGGGGCGGCACCTCCGTGTTCACCGTGCTGCTGATCCTGACCGCGCTCGACGAACTCGAAGGCGCCGCGCTCGCGGTGCTCGCCCCCGACATCCGGGACAGCCTGGGCGTGGGCAACGGCACGATCGTCTTCCTCGGCGTGGCCGCGGGCGCGTTCACCGTGCTCGGCGCGGTGCCGATGGGCTGGATCGCGGACCGCTACCGGCGCGGTCCGGTGATCGGCGTCTCCACGGCGTTCTTCGCCGCGATGGTGTTCCTCTCCGGCTTCGCGATGAACGCGTTCATGTTCTTCTGGACCCGGTTCGGCGCGGGCGTGGCCAAGTCCAACAGCGGCCCTGTGCAGGGGTCGTTGCTGGCCGACACCTACCCGATCGGGATCCGCGGCCGGCTGGGCGCCTCGATCGGTGTGGGCGGTCGACTCTGCGCGGTGCTCAGCCCGCTGGTGGTCGGCGGGATCGCCGCGGCGGTCGGCGGACCCGACGGCTGGCGCTGGGCGTACTACCTGCTCGGACTGCCCGTGCTGATCTTCGCCGCGTTCGCCTTCTTCCTGCCCGAACCCCCGCGCGGGCAATGGGAGAAGGCCGACGTGCTCGGCGAGGTGATCGAGGACGAGAACCCGCCGCCGATCTCGATCGAGGCGGCGTTCGCCCGGCTCGGCCGGATCCGCACGCTCAAGACGGTGATCCTCGCCTTCGCCGCGATGGGCTTCGGCCTGTTCACCACGCCCGTGCTGGGCAACCTGTTCCTGGAACAGGAGTACGGCCTGGGCGCGTTCGAACGCGGCCTGGTCGGCACCGCCGGCGGGATCGGCGGACTGCTCGTGCTGCCGTTCGTCGGCCGCTACTACGACCGCCGCTTCCGCGAGGACCCGGCGCAGGCGCTGCGCCTGATCGGGCTGCTGATCGTGCCCTCGGCACTGTTCGCGCCGTTGCAGTACTTCTCGCCCAACCCGGTGCTCTACACCGTCTTCGGCGTGCCGCAGATCGTGCTCCTGTCCTGCGCGTTCGCGCTGATGGGTCCGCTGATGCAGACGATCGTCCCGTACCGGCTGCGCGGGCTGGGCACCGCGATGGCGTCCATCTACGTGTTCTTCATCGGCGCCACCGGTGGCGGGCTGGTCTCCGCGCCGCTGATCGACAGCTTCGGCCCGCGCACCGCGGTGCTGGTCACCCTGGTCCCGGCCACCGTCATCGGCGGCCTGCTGATCATGCGCGGCGCCGGCTACGTGCACGACGACCTCGCGCTGATCGTGGCCGAACTGCACGAGGAGCACGAGGAACACGAGCGCCGGCGGGCCCGGCCCGATCAGGTCCCGGTGCTCCAGCTCAACCACGTGGACTTCTCCTACGGCCAGGTGCAGGTGCTGTTCGACGTCGGCCTCGAGGTGCGCCGCGGCGAGGTGCTGGCGCTGCTCGGCACCAACGGCGCGGGCAAGTCCACCATCCTGCGGCTGATCGCGGGCCTGGCCACTCCCGAGCGCGGGGTGATCCGACTGGACGGACGTACCGTCACCTTCGTCGCCCCCGAGCAGCGGATCCGGCTCGGCATCGTGTCGTTGGCCGGCGGCGCGGGCGTGTTCCCCGGGATGAGCGTGCGGGAGAACCTGGAGATGGGCGCGTACATCCACCGCGCCGATCCCGAACAGGTGCGGGCCAGGATCGAGCGTTCGCTCGCGCTGTTCCCGCAGTTGGTCGAGCGGGCGGGCGAGCCGGCGTCGGCGCTGTCGGGCGGGCAGCAGCAGATGCTCGCGCTCGCGATGGCGCTGCTGCACGACCCCGAGGTGTTGTTGATCGACGAACTCTCGCTGGGCCTCGCGCCGGCGATGGTGGCCGAACTGCTCGCGGTGATCGAGCGACTCAGGGCCGAGGGGCTCGCGATGATCGTGGTCGAGCAGTCGCTGAACGTGGCGATGTCGATCGCGGATCGGGCGATCTTCCTGGAGAAGGGCCGGATCCGGTTCGAGGGGGCGGCGGCCGACCTGGCCGAACGCGACTTCGTGCGGGCGGTGTTCCTCGGCGGCGACGCGGAGGCGGGCGAACCCGGCGGGACCGCGGGTTCCTCGGACGCGGCCCGGTCGGTCGGCCCGGTCGGCCCGGTCGGCCCGGTCGGCCCGACTGGTCCGATCGGCTCCGTCGGCTCTGTCGGCTCGCTCGGAAAGGGTGCCGACCATGGCTGACCTGATGACTCGCCAGATCGCCTTCGACGGTCTGGTCAACGGCCTGGCGATCGGCCTGATCGCACTCGGCATCGTGCTGGTGTACCGGTCCGGTCGGGTGATCAACTTCGCGGTCGGCAACCTGGGCGTGATCGGTGCGGCGCTGCTGCCGCTCGCGGTGATCAACTACGGCGTGCCGTTCTGGGCCGCGCTGGCCGGCTCGCTCCTGGTCGGCACCCTGGCCGGGACGATCGTCGAACTCGCGGTGATCCGCCGGTTGTTCGACTCGGCTCGGGTGACCGTACTGATCGCCACCATCGGCGTCGCCCAGGCCTGCGTGGCGGCGGTGCGCGCGCTGCCCGACGTGGACGGCGCGGTCCGCGCGAGCTACCCGGTGGCGATCGACGCGCAATGGCAGCTCGCCGGCGTCCGGGTGACCGGCGCGCAGGTGTGCGTCCTGGTCGTGGTTCCCCTCGTGGCCGGCGCGCTGACCTGGTTCCTCGGCCGCACCACCCAGGGACGCGCGGTCACCGCGGCCGCCGAGAACCCCAATCTCGCCCGCACGGTCGGCATCAGCCCCAAGACCGTGTCCACCGTGGTCTGGACGCTCGCCGGCCTGCTCTCCACGCTCGCGATGATCCTGATCGCCGGCCAGTCCGGCCGGGTCTCGGCCACCGCCGACCTGGGCCCCAACACCATGGTCCGGGCGATGGCCGCGGCGGTGATCGCGGGACTGACCTCGTTCCGCTGGTCGATGCTCGCCGGCGTGCTGATCGGTGTGCTCCAGGCGGCCATTCGATTCAACTTCGTCGAACAGACCGGCCTGGTGGACTTCCTGCTGCTGTGCGCGGTGGTCGTCGCGGTCTGGGTCCGGGCCCGACGCGACGCCCGCACCGACAGTCGGGGCGACGTGCGCACCTTCGCCACCGGGCCGCGCCCGGCACCGATCCCGGAACGGCTGCGCGGCGTGTGGTGGATCCGACACCTGAACCGGCTCGCCCTGCTCGTCCCGCTCCTGGTCGCCGTGCTGCTGCCGCTCGTGGTCACCCAGGCGTCCCGGCACCTGCTCTACGGCACGATCCTGGCCTTCGCGATCTGCGCCTGCTCGCTCACCGTGCTCACCGGCTGGGCCGGCCAACTCTCGCTCGGCCAGATGGCGTTCGCCGGGCTGGGCGCGTTGACCACCGCCGCGCTCACCCGAGGCGTGTCGATCGACATCGGCGGGGACCGTACGATCGCCTTCCAAGCGCTGCCGTTCGCGCTCTCCGCGCTGCTCGCCGCCCTCGTCACGGCCGCGCTGGCGGCGATCGTCGGTGCCGGCGCGCTGCGGGTGGACGGCATGCTGCTCGCGGTCAGCACCTTCGCGCTCGGCGTCGCCGCGGCCGGCTACCTCTACCGGCGGCCGTTCCTCACCGACGGCAACGCGTCCTCGGTGCCGCTGCCCCGCGGCGACCTGCTCGGCCTGGACCTCGCCGACGAACGCACCTACTACTACGTGCTGTTGGTCGTGCTGATCGTGGTCCTGGCGCTGATCGCCCGGCTGCGCGCGCACGGTACCGGGCGGCGCACCATCGCCGTCCGGGACAACCCGGAGGCCGCCGCCGCGTGTACCGTCCCGCCGCTGCGCACCAAGGTCACCGCGTTCGCCCTGTCCGGGGCGATCGCCGGGCTCGGCGGATCGCTGCTCGCGGGCTGTGTGCAGAGCGTGCCGCTGACCGAACGGTTCTTCCAGGTCTCGGATTCGCTGACCCTGGTGGCCATCGTGGTGATCGGCGGCCTCGGCTCCACCGTCGGCCCGGTGATCGGCGCGGTGTGGGTGATCGGCCTGCCCGCGTTCTTCCCCGGCAACTCGCTGGTGCCGATCTTCGCCTCCAGCATCGGACTGCTGGTGCTGCTGCTGTACTTCCCGGGCGGCCTGACCCAGATCGCGAACGCGGCGCGCGCGGCCCTGCTGCGCTGGGCCGAGGGCAGACTGCCGGCCGAGACCACGCCGTCGACGCCCGCGCCGAAACCGGAACGCGCGCTGCGAGTTCGGGAGCGCCGCGAGGTGGTCGCCGCCGACGCGCCGGTCCTGGCCACGCGCGACGTGTCGGTGCGCTACGGCGGCAACACCGCGGTCGACGCCGTGTCGATCCAACTGCGCCCCGGCGAGATCCTCGGCCTGATCGGCACCAACGGCGCGGGCAAGTCCACCCTGCTCAACGCGATCGGCGGGTTCGCGCCGGCCACCGGGACGGTCGAGCTGCTCGGCCGGGACGTCTCCCGCCTGGCACCCGCCCGGCGAGCCGCGCTGGGCCTGGGCCGGACCTTCCAGGCCGCCCGCCTGTTCCCCGAACTCACGGTCCGGGAGTCGGTGTTGGTCGCCCTGGAGGCGCGCCGCCGCTCGGGCCTGGTGTCCACCGCGCTCCTGCTGCCCGCCGCCACGCGCGCCGAACGACAGCGCCGGGCGGAGGCCGTCGACCTGATCGACCTGGTCGGCCTGGGCCGCTACGCGGACACCCCGGTCGCGCGACTGTCCACCGGCACCCGGCGGATCGTGGAACTGGCCAACCTGATCGCCCTGGACGCGCGCGTGTTGTGCCTGGACGAGCCGACCGCCGGCGTCGCACAGCGCGAGACCGAGGCCCTGGGGCCGCTGCTGTTGCGGCTCCGGCAGGAACTGGACGCCGCGATGATCGTGATCGAGCACGACATGCCGTTCATGATGTCGATCAGCGACCGGCTGTACTGCCTGGGCGCGGGGCGCGTGATCAGCGAGGGCACGCCCGAGCAGGTGCGCTCCGACCCGGCCGTGATCGCCGGCTACCTCGGCACCGACGTGCGCGCGATCGACCGATCGGGCGCGGCGACCGCCGAGGCCGCGCCGGCCGCCGGCACGGCCCGCGCCGCCACCCCCGTCCTGGCCGCATCCGCCGCCACCCCGCCGCACCCCGTGCCCGACCCCGCGATGGAGAGCTGACCCATGCCCCTGGACCCGCCGATTCAGCGCATCATCGACCTGCTCGCCGCCCACCGCGACACGAACGAGCCGCCCGGAACCCTGGACGAGCGGCGCAAGCTCGCCAACTCGACCATGCGACTCGCCTTCACCGGACGGCCCGACGACGTCACCGCCACCGACCACCAGGTGCCGGTCGCCGACGGCGAGATCACCGTCCGCATCCTGCGCCCGGCCGGACTTCCCGCCGCGGCACCGGTGTTCTACTTCATCCACGGCGGCGGCTGGTTCCAGGGCGACCTGGACACCGCCGAGGTGGAACTGGGGCCGATCACCTCGCTGGTGCCGTGCGCGGTCGCCTTGGTCGACTATCGGCTCGCGCCCGAACACCCCTACCCCGTACCGCTGGAGGACTGCGTCGCGGGCTACACGTGGCTGCACGCCAACCACGCGGAGCTCGGGCTCGACCCCGAGCGGATCGCCGTCGGCGGGTGCAGCGCGGGCGGCAACCTGGCCGCCGCGCTGTGCCTGATCGCTCGGGACCGCGAACTGCCGATGCCATGCGCGCAGTTGCTCGACGTACCGTGTCTGGACCTGACCCGGATGGAGATCGATGCCGACCCGGAGGCGAACCTCGACTTCGGCGGATTGACCCCCGAGGCGTGCAACGAGTTCTTCGGTCTGTATCTGGCCGGTGTCACCGACCCGCGTGATCCGCGGGTCTCGCCGATGTACGAGCCCGATCTCGGCGGCCTGCCGCCGGCCGTGATCACGGTCGCCGAGTACGACCCGGTCCGCGACCAGGGCGAGCGCTACCTGACCCGACTGCACGAAGCGGGCGTGCCCGGCGCGGCCTTCCGTGTGCTGGCCCACCTGCACGGTGGCTGGGTCATCCCCGGCACCGTCACCCACGCCCTCGTCGGCGACCTGCGCGCCGCCTCCGTACGCCGAGCCCTCACCGGGACACTCGCCCCCTGACCCACCCCTGAAGCCGAGCCCGCACCGGGGCACTCGCCCGGCGACCCACCCCTGAAGCCGAGCCCGCACCGGGGCACTCGCCCGGCGACCCACCCCTGAAGCCGAGCCCGCACCGGGGCACTCACCCGCTGACCCACCCCTGAAACGGTCGTCCCGAACGCGGTCCGGCCCTGCCGCGGTTCGCTCTGCCGAGCGGTCGCCCGGCCGGGCCCGTTCGAGGACGACACGGCCGCCGGTCGGCTTCGAGAGCCGAATCGCCAAGCGGCCATCCCGGCACGCCCGCTCAACGGTCGTGCCCACCATGCGCCGTCGAACCCAGCCGGGCCCGACGCGACCCCACCACCCGTCCCACCCACCGCACTTCGCGCCACCGTCCCCCTCGTACGCGTGACCTTTTGGAGGTCAGGGTGTCCGTCCGCATCCCCATCCCCGTTCCCATCCCCCCGAGACGAACAGCACAAAGAGCGGCCCGCCGCCGTGTCGGCGTGGCTCTCGCCTCCACCCTCGCCCTGCTCGCCGCGCTGTTCGGCGCGGTACCGGCGACCTCGACGCCCGCCGTCGCGACGCCGCTCGTGCAGGGCAGCGTCGCGCAGTACGGCGTCGCCAAGCAGCAGAACCTGCCCGTCACGATGGCCGACGGCACGGTCCTGCGGGTCGACGTCTACACACCGGCCGACGCCGGCACCACCACGCCGGCGACCGGGACGTTCCCGGTGCTGCTGACCCAGACCCCCTACGGCAAGGGGTCCACCGAGGCCGAGCTGTCCTGGTTCGTGCAACGCGGCTACATCGCGGTGGCGGCCGACGTGCGCGGAACCGGCACGTCCGCCGGCTCGTGGTCGCCGTGGGCGCCGAAAGAGGCCCAGGACGGCGCCGAACTGGTCGCCTGGGCGGCCACGCTGCCGCATGCCGACGGCAAGGTCGGCCTCAACGGCGGCTCGTACGCCGGCATCAACCAGATCATGACGGCCGCGTCCATCGGCCCGAACTCGCCGGTCAAGGCGATCTTCCCGCTGGTGGCGGGCAACGACCTGTACCGCGAACTGGCCACGATGGGCGGCATCCCGGACGCCGAGTTCATGTCCTTCTGGCTGACCTACACCGGCATCGCGCACCTGAGCGCGCCGCTGGCCGAGGCACTGCGCCAGGGCTCGACGCAGAACATCCTGGACACCCTGGCCCTGGAGCTGCAGCACCTCGGCGGCGTCGCCTCGGCCAACCTGCCGATCCTGACCGGCCTGCTCGGCGGCGGCGAGCAGGCGTACGACGGCACGTTCTGGCAGCAGCGCCGGCCGGCGGACATGCTCGCCGGCGTGGTCGCCAACGGCGTGCCCGCGTTCCTGGTCGGCGGCTGGTACGACCTGTTCCAGCGCGGCGCGTTGATGAACTACGCCGGTCTGCAGAACGCGTGGGCGGGCCGCCCGGTCGGCGCGCCGATGGTCGCCGGCCAGCCGGTCACCGACCGCTACCAACTCCTGATGGGCCCGTGGTACCACGACCCGCGCCAGGACCCCACGTTGGACCTGCCCGGTCTGCAACTGCGCTGGTACGACAAGTGGTTGAAGGGCATCGACACCGGCATCACCGGCGGAGCCAACCCCAACCCGCTGCACGTGAAGGAACTGGGCGGCAACCGGTGGCTGGACACCCGCACCTATCCGTTCACGGGCGCCGACCCCACCCGCCTCTACCTGGACCAGGGCCGCACCGGCAGCGCCCCGGCGTCCGCCAACGACGGCCTGCTCACCCCGAACGCGCCCACCGGCAACGGCAGCGAGTGGATCAGTTGGACGGCGAACAACAGCCCGTGCACCCGCTCGACCGCGCAATGGCTCGGCGGCTTCCTCAAGGACCCCGCCTGCACCGACAGCAACACCGCCCGCGAGAGCGGCCCGAACTCGCTCGTCTACACGACCGCCCCGATGACCGAGACCAAGGTGCTCGCCGGCCCGATCGGCGCGACCCTGTACGCGCAGTCCAACACCCCGGAGATGCACTGGGTGGTGACCGTCACCGACGTCGCCCCCGACGGCTCCTCGGTCCCGCTCACCTCGGGCGCCCTGGCCGGCTCGCACCGAGCCCTCGACCCGGCTCGTACGTGGTACGCGCCGGACGGCAGCACGCTGATGCCGTACCACCCGTCCACGCAGAGCACCACGACCTCGGTGCAGCCGAACCAGGTCACCCGCTACGACGTCGAGGTCTTCCCGACCTTCGCCTCGATCGCCCCCGGGCACCGGATCCGGGTCAACGTGACCACGGCCGACACCCCGCACCTGGCCGCGACGCTGACCCAGACGCCGGGCCTGCTGGCCGGCATCTGGCAGCTCAAGTCCGGCCCGGCCAATCCGTCCTCGGTCACCATCCCGCTCGCTTCGGCCACGGCGTTCGGCACGCCGTGCACGAGCGTGTGCCCGTGACCGGGTGAGGCGCGGGTAACGCCCACGGGCGCCCGGCCGGGGGTGCACACCCTCGGCCGGGCGCCCCCGTGCGTGCCCGGCGGGGCCGCGGCTCGCCGACCCGGGGCCGCGCCGGTCGGGAGCACCGCCGAGCGCCCGCCGTCCACTGTCCGCCGACCGCCCGCCCGGCGCAGACCGCCCCTCGGCTCGCCGGCGGGCACCCGCCGCCGACCTCCCACCGCCTCTCGCCGGCCGCCCCCCGTCCGCCCACCGCCCGCCGGACCCGGGTGGGGTTCTGCGATCCTGGCGCCATGCAGGTTGCGCTGCTCGGAGGGGTCCGGGCCCAGGTCGATGACGGCACGCCGATCGAGATCGGTGGGGTGCGGCTGCGCATGCTGCTGGCCCGGCTGGCGCTGGACGCGGGAAACGTGGTGTCGATCGACGCCCTGGTGGACGGGCTGTGGGGCGTGGAGCCGCTCGCGGACTCCGGGAACGCGGTACAGACGCTGGTGTCGCGGTTGCGCAAGGTGCTGCGGCCGGCCGGCGTGTCGGTGGACCTGATCGGCGGCGGCTACCGACTCGACGTGCGGGCCGAGGACGTGGACGCGCACCGGTTCGAGGAGCTGGCCGCGCGAGGGCGGCGGGAGCTGGCGGCGGACCGGGCGGACGAGGCCGCCGCGGTGCTGGCCGAGGCGCTCGCGTTGTGGCGCGGGCCGGCACTGGCGGACCTGGTGGAGGCGCCGTTCGCCCGGACCTACGCCGCGCGGTTGGACGGGCTGCGGGTGGACGCCGCCGAGGACCGCTTCGAGGCCGAGCTGCGCTCGGGCCGGCACGCCGAGGTGCTGGCCGATCTGACCGCGGCCTGCGCGGCGCACCCGCTGCGTGAACGCACCGCTGCGATGCGGATGCGCGCGCTGTACGCGGCGGGACGCCAGGCGGACGCGCTGGCGGTGTACGAGGACATCCGGGGCCGACTGGCCGGGGAACTGGGCGTGGACCCCTCGGCCGAGCTGCGGGAGACCCATCTCGCGGTGCTGCGCGGCGAGTTGGCCCAACCGGCAGCGCGCCCCGAACCGGCCGCCGCGCCGCTGCCGGCCCGATTGACCGGCTTCTTCGGCCGGGACGACGAACTGCGGCTGCTCGCCGACCTGATGGCCGGCTCCCGATTGGTCACGCTGGTCGGAGCCGGCGGTGCGGGCAAGACCAGGTTGTCCGTGGAGGCGGTGACCCGGCATCAGGCCTATCGGCGCGGGCGGGTGTGGTTCGTGCCGCTGGCCGGCGTGGGCACGCCGGACGGAGTGGCCGACGCCGTGCTGGCCGCGCTCGGCTCGTGGGAACTGCGCTCCTCGGACGGACGGCCGCGCCGGACCGGCACGCCGGTGGACCGGGTCGCCGAACTGCTCGACGTCGGCGAGGCGGTGCTGATCCTGGACAACTGCGAGCATCTGGTGGAGGCGGCGGCCGAGCTGGCGTACCTCCTCCTGGACCGGTTGCCGCAGCTCACCATCGTCGCCACCACCCGGGAGCCGCTGGGGATCACCGGTGAGGCGCTGTGTCGGGTCGGCCCGTTGCCGGTACCGACACCGACCGGTGATCCGCGCGCGGACCTCGCCGCGGCGGGCGAGGCGGCGTCGGTGCGGCTGTTCCTGGACCGGGCCGGCGCGGTGCGGCCCGGGTTCACACTGGACGCCGGCACGATCGATCCGGTGGTGGAGATCTGCCGACGACTGGACGGGATGCCGCTCGCACTGGAGTTGGCCGCCGCCCGACTGCGGGCGATGAGCGTCGAGCAGATCGCCCGCCGCCTCGACGACCGCTTCCGGCTGCTCAGTTCCGGCAGTCGCGCCGAGGCGCCGCGTCGGCGCACCCTGCTGGCGGTCGTCGAGTGGAGCTGGGACCTGCTGGCCGAATCGGAACAGCAGCTCGCCCGGCGATTGTCGGTGTTCCCCGGTGGTGCGACGGTGGCCGCGCTGGAGGCGGTGTGCGCCGACGAACTGTTGTCGGTGGACGACGTGTTCTACGTACTCGGCTCCCTGGTGGAGAAGTCGATCGTGGACGCGGTGGGCGACGGCGAGCCGCGCTACCGGATGTTGGAGACGGTACGCGCCTACGCGGCGGACCGGTTGGTCCGGGCCGGGGAACGCGACGAGTTCACGGGCCGCTTCGAGCGGTACTGCCTGGCGCTGGCCTGCGAACACGACCCGCTCCTGCGGACCGCCGCGCAGCTCACCTCGATCGCGCTCCTGGACGCCGAGTACGACAACCTGATGGCCGCGTTGCGGGCGTTCGTCGACGCCGGGGACGCGGCGGACGCGGCCCGGTTCGCCGGCGCGATGTTCTGGTACTGGGGGATGCGCGGGATCGGCGCGCCGTTCGAGACCATCGTGCCCGAGGTGCTGCGCTTCGGCGACGCGCTGCCCGAGCACGCGCGGGCCGCGTTCGCCGCGATGCACGTGCTGGCCGGGATCAACGCCCCGCGACTCGCGGACGGCGAGGAACTGCGCTCGGTGCTGCGGGCGTGCGCCGTGGCCGACGTGTACGCGCACTACCCGGCGCTGGTGGTGGGACTGCCGCTGGCCGCGTTCCTGTCCGGGAACACCGAGGTGGGTGAGCGGGAACTGGCCCGGATGTCGGCCGGGTCGGATCCGTGGGTCCGGGCGTGCGCGCACTGGATGAACGACTTCGTGTACACCGATCGCGGCGACTGGCAGGCCGGAGCGCCCGCGCGGAGCGAGGCGCTGTCCGGGTTCGCGGCAGTGGGCGATCGGTGGGGTTTGGGGATGGCGCTGATGGCCGTCGGCGCGCACCACTCGATCCGGGGTGAACACCCGTCGGCGATCGCCGCGTTCGAGCGGGCGGTGGCGCTGGCGAGCGAACTGGGCGCCGTGGACGACTTGTCGCTGTACCGCGGCACGCTGGCGGCGGAGCGCATGCGGGCCGGCGACCTGGCCGGCGCGCGGAGCGAACTGGACGCCGCGGAGCGGCAGGCGTGGGCGCGTGGGCATCGGTATCTGGAGATCGGCGTACTCTCCGGCCGCGCCGAACTGCACCGTCGAGCAAAGGAGTTCGCTGCGGCACAGGACGTTCTCGACCGGGTGCAGGCGCTCGCCGAGAGCCTGTCGCTGCCCGCCGAGATGGTCGGCGACCTGATCGCGCAGGGGAGGTTGGCGACGCTGCTCGCGAGCGCCGCGGAGGGGCCCGACGCGCTCTCGCGCGCGCGGGAGTTGCTGCCCGCGACGTCGGCAGCGGCGGTGTCCCGCCGTGACCTGGCCGACGTCGCGCCGACGGCGGAGTTGCTGGCCGCGGTGCTGGGGCGCGAGGGTGATCCGGTCGGTGCGGCGGAGGCGCTGGGGCTGAGCGCGGCGCTTCGCGGCATCTTCGACGCGGGTAGCCCGGACCTGCGGCTGCTGGTGGACCGGCTCGTCACCGAGCTGGGCGAGGTGGGCTACCGCGAGGCTTATGCTCGATGTGCCGCGCTGTCCCGGGAGGAGGCACTCGGCGCCGTACTGGCCCGACTCGAACCGGCCGGCGTGCCGAACACGCCGTAGTTCGGGGCGGATGCGGTGGTGGGTGACGGCAGCGGACCCACCCGGCCTGATGATGAATTTGCATCTGCCGGTCGAATCTCCATGATGGTGTTGCAAATGCGAGTGAGAGAGCTGATTTGGCTTGCAGATGTATTTTGTGTCCAGGCCTGTCGGCATGGGCATGATCCGGAGCAGTGGCTGAACGGGTGATCACGCGATCGGAAGGGGAACCGGTGAGCGATCGCGGGATCCGGGAGTTCGGGCTGGATCGGGAGTTGACCCGGGCGGCGGGCGTCGAGGTCCGCATCGTCGTCGACGGCATCGCGGCCTGGGGCATCGAGTGGGTCGACGGCCCGACGGTGGACCGGATGCGCGGTCAGGTCGCCGCCGTGCGCCGCGAACGACGCCACGTCGCGCCCCCCGACCACCGGCTCGACTACCGTCGCCGGCAGAGCCCGCGCGCGTGGGCGGCGCGGGCGATATCGGCGATGCGCGACGCGAGTTCGGCCCGCGCGGTGGCGGCGGGCGCGGCGATGCGCCGAAACCATCCGGCCGCCCAGGGCCGCCGGGCCGGCGATCTGACGCCCGAGGACCACGCGCTGCTGGATCTGGTGCGTCGGTTGTCCGAGGGCATAGCCAATCCCGAGCGTGCGGACCGGCCGGAGGACGAACCGCTGATCCGTCGCCTGCTCGACGAGGGCAACCACTCCACGGAAGCGATGTGCCGCCTCCTCAACGGGGCACCCGACGGCCTGGGCTTCGGTTTCGGCTTCGGGATCGCCGACGAGGATGAGCGGGCGCGGCGGCGGTCGCGTCTGCGGCTGGTCTAGGGCGCGTCTTCAATCCCCCGTAGGGCTCCACGACGCCCGGCACCGCATCCGCCCTGCGGGCTCCTCGCCGCGCTCACGCCGCGGAGCCCGATGGGGGCGAACCCCCCGGCAGCTCCACCGCCGTCCTGTCCAGGACGCGCGGCCGCGCGGTCGTGAGGCCCTCGCTCATCGGATAGCTGCGCCCCGACACGCCGGTTAGCCTCGGTCACGACCGGAATGTGATCTTCCGATTTCGCGCCCGCGCGGGCGACGACCCCATTCCGAAGGGGCAGCGATGAACGAGGTCCTGCGGCTGGCCCGCCCCGACATCCTGGCGCTCAAGACGTACGTCACCGGCCGCGACGACGCGGACGTGGCAGGGGTGTCGGTGTATCTCGACGCGAACGAGAGTCCCTATGCTCCGTTCGCGCACGGCGGCGAGTCCGGGGACGGCGGCCCATGGCCTTCGAACCGTTACCCGGAACCCCAACCGGCCTGGCTCCTGGAACGGTTCGCGTCCCACTACGAAACGTCCCCGGCCCGGCTGCTGGTCAGTCGCGGCGCGGAGGAGGCCATCTCCCTGCTGGTCCGGGCGTTCTGCGAGGCACGGGTCGACCATGTGGTGGTCAATCCGCCGACGTTCGGGATGTACGAGGTTGCCGCACGCATCCACGGAGCCGGCGTCCGTGCCGTGCCGCTGCTCACCGGCGACGGGTTCCGGCTCGATGTGGACGGCATCCTGGATGCCGCGTCCTCGGGGGTCAAGCTGGTATTCGTATGCACCCCCAACAACCCCACAGGCACCCCCGTGCCGGGCGAGGACGTCATGCGCCTGGCCGAAGCCCTGCGCGGCAAAGCGCTGGTGGTCGCCGACGAGACCTACCTGGAGTTCCACGGCGCCGCCTCGCTCGGCGGACTCGTCGGCCGCCGGCCCAACCTGGTCGTCCTGCGCACGCTGTCGAAGGCGTACGGGCTGGCGGGCGAACGCTGCGGCGTCACCATCGCCCACCCCCAGGTGATCGCGGTCCTGCGCAAAGTCCTCGCGCCCTACCCGCTCACGCAGTCGTCCCTGCGGGTCCTCTCCCGCGCCCTGTCACCGGAGGGCATCACCCACGCCCACGAGAACATCCTCCGCGTCCGCGCCGAACGCACGCGCATGGAAGCCGCGTTGGCGGAGGCGCCGGCGGTGCTGCGAGTCCACCCGAGCGTGACGAACTTCGTGCTGTTCGAGACCCGGGACCCCACCCTCCTGGTCAAACACCTGCACGCCGCAGGCGTGAAGGTCCGCGACCGCAGCGACCAACCCGGCCTCGGCCGATGCGTACGCGTCACCATCGGAACGCCCGCCGAGAACAACGCCATGCTGGCCGCCGTGCACCGGTTCAGCCCCACCGGCGAGCACACCTCTTCTGCCGCACATCCCGAACCAGCGGCGGGGGCCGTCAGCGTCCGCGACGCGCCCTAGTGGCAACGCCGTTCAAAAATACCGGCCTTGACAAACCCGCGCCCGCCCCTGACTGAACGGCGTTGCTTCCAGGACTCCGGCCGCCGAGTACGCCGGGCGGTATGCCGCCGGCTCGACGCGAAGGCGGCCGATCGGGTCGCGGCCCGTGATCCGCCGGACTGGCGCCCGGCGGATCAGCCGAACGCCGCGGCGAACCGGTCGCGCAGGTCGCCCAGACGCTCGACCGTTTCATTGGCGAAGACCAGCCGCAGATACGAACTTCCTTGCGGACCCCAGCCGTTCATTGGCGTCGCGGCGACCCGCCCGAGCCGGAAAAGTCGTTCGGCGGCCGTCTCGGGGGTCAGGCCCAGCGCGGTGGTGTCGATCAGCAGCGACCAGCCGCCGTGTGGACGTACGCACGGGTAGTCGGCGAGCCGATCCAGGATCGTCACGCAGCGGTCGCGCCAGATCGTGGTCGCCGCGGCGACGTCGGCGTCCGCGTCGGGTGCGGACAGCGCGGCGGCGACGGCCGCCTGACCGATGCCCACCGGGCAGACGACGTTGCTCAGGCCCACGAGTTTGACATCGGCCATGATCTCGGCGGGACCGACCACCCAGCCCACCCGCCAGCCGATCATGCGCAGTTCCTTGGACGCCGCGCCGCACGTGATGGTGCGGTGGGCCAGCCCGGGATGCGCGGCCGGATGGTCGGGAGCCTTGCCGTCGAACCGGATCCGCTCCATCGCCGCGTCGTAGACGACCCAGCAGTCGTGCTCCGCTACCGCGCGGGCCAGCGCGTCCCAATGGCCGGCGTCGAGCAGCGCGCCGGTGGGCATCGCCGGGGCCATCACCAGCACGGCGGCGGTGTTCGGGCCGACGGCGGCGGCGAGTTCGTCCGGATCGGTGCTCCAGCCGACGGGGCCCGGGGTGGCCCGGACGTGGCGCGGGACGCCGCCGGCGAGGCGGACGCGATTGATCAGGCCGGCGTAGATCGGGTCGGCGATCACCACCTCGCGGCCCGGTTCGACGGTGGCGAGCAGGACGTTCAGGACGCCGTTGAGGCCGCCGGCCGCGTTGACCACCTCGTCACCGGGGTCGTAGCCGCGCCCGGCGAGTCGGCCCACGTGTGCGGCGGCGGCCTCACGCAGGGCGAGGGAACCGTGGAAGGGCAGGTAGCTGTTCGCGGCGTCGTCGTCGATCGCGGCCCGGGTCGCGGCGAGCGCGACGGCCGGCGGCCGAAGGTCGGTATCGAGGTTCTCCAGGCGCAGCAGGTCCGGATCGTGCGCGGCGTCGGCGGCGTCGCCGACCTTGTCCACGCCGATGCCCGGGATGTGCCGTAGGCGGGAGACGCGCATCGTGATGACCTCCATCCCTGGGGTGCGGTGCCGAGCGGTGCCGCGCGGCGCCGGGGAACAGTGCGTCGCATGCGGTGCCGTACCGGTAAAGTGATACGTTGATCCAGCATAATGAACGCCATGACCATCGCAAGGGATATCGGACACAACATCCGGACGCTCCGCGAGGCGGCGGGCCGCTCCCTGGCCGATCTCGCCGCGAGCGCGGGGCTGAGCAAGACCACGCTGCACGGCATCGAACAGGGCGAGGCCAATCCGACGCTGAGCACGCTGTGGGCACTCGCGGGCGCGCTCGACGTCCCGCTGGGCGGCCTGCTCGACGCGGGCGCGCCGGCGGTCACCGTGGTGCGGGCCGATCAGGGCCCGCGGGTGAGCGGCGAGGCGGTGCGGGCCCGGCTGCTGCACCGGGTGCACGTACGCGGCTGGGTGGAACTGTACGAACTCGACGTGACCGGGGACGAGCAGGTGTCCGAGCCGCATCGCCCCGGCGTCGAGGAGTGCCTGCTGGTCACCGACGGCCGGATTCGCACGGGCCCGGTCGCCGACCCGCGCGACCTGTCGAGCGGCGACTCGATCCGTTTCGACGCGACCCGACCGCATGTCTACCGGGGACTGGACGAGAACAACCGGGCCGTGTTGCTGATGGTCCATCAATGACCGGACGGGAACCGGGCTGCGGCGCACCGCTCGTCGCCGGTCGGATCCCCGTGGGGGTTGCCGGAATCCCACCACTGTGACCGGAGTCTCCATTCTTTGGCCAAGTATCGCCCTGCCAAAGCGAGTTGGACAACGGTTGACTCCACTCATGGCAACCACACTCGTACCCGAGAGTCCGGTGCGACCGGACCAGCCGGGGCACTTCAACATCGGCACCATCGAGTTCCCGTTCTGGACCGGCGGCCCCGGGTTCACGCTCGCCAAGATCAGCTACCCGGCGGAGTACGACGGCTGGCTGGCCCCGGCCGACAAGTCCGAGGGCTCGTATCCGTCGATCGTCCTGGCGCCCGCGACCTGGACCGGCTCGAACATGTACGACTGGTTCACCGACTACGTGGTGCGGCACGGATACATCGTCTTTCGCTACTTCCCGGAGAACATCCTCGCGCTCGACCCGCACGTGCACGCCGACACCGTCAGCGACGCCATCGACAAGCTGATCGACATCGACGACGACCGGTTCAACCCGCTGCGCGGCCTGATCAAGCAGGACGCGTTCGCCGCGGTCGGAGTGTCCCTGGGCGGGGCCGGCGCGCTGCTGGCGGCGGCCCGCGACAAGCGCATCCGCGCGGTCCTGGGCTTCGCGCCCGGCCGCAACGTCAAGGAACCCGACCTGTACGCGCGGATCGACGCCGAAGTGTGCAAGGTGGCCACGCCGACGCTGATCGTGTCCGGGCAGAACGACAGGATCTCGCCCGGATCCGGTGTGCACTACCTGGACCTGGTCCCGGGGGGCTACAAGGCGTACGTGGAGATCACCGGCGGCAATCACGTGCAGTTCCTGGACCCCAGCGACGTGGACATCCACCTGCCCGGCCTGCCCCGGGACGGCAAGCCCGGCATCACCTTCGCGGAGCAGCACGCGATCACCAACGTGTACGCGACCGCGTTCCTGCACGCGGCGCTGAAGGGGCACGGACACTGCGAGGGGTTGGTGTCCGGCGAGGACGCGTTGATGGCGCTGAAGAACGGCCAACTCTCCGACCTGCGTTCGGAGGCCGGCCCGCTGCCCCTGCCGTTCCCGGCGGCGACGACCGGCGTACGCGGCGCGGCGGCCGCCGCGATGCCGGCGGCGGCGTCCGGCAACCTGATCGAGGCCGCGACCACGGTCGCCTCGGCGGTGCTGCTGCGGGTCAACGGCCTGGTGCGGGACGTCGCCCGGGGCGTGGAGCGGGCGACGGTGGAGGTGGAGAAGCGCATCGTGCGGTAGGGGCGTCGCCCCGGCGGGTCAGTCGTCCGCGTCGTGGCCGAAGGATTCGGCGGCGGCGCGGGCGAGTTCGTCCTCGAACTCCGCCGCGTCCCCGCTGACCCCGACCCCGCCCACCGGGCGGCCGTCGATCAGGAGCGGATGGCCGCCGCGCCCGAGATACCAACCGCCCTGTGCGACAAAGCTCTGCGCGAACACGGGCCGGTCGCCCAGCAGTTCCTCCATCGCCGCGGTGGCCCGCCCGAACGCCGCCGCCGTGCGGGCCTTGGCCGCGGCGAGATCCGCGCTGAACCGCAGCGCGCCGTCCATGCGCTCGAACGCGACCGGTACGCCCGCGCCGTCCACCACCGCGACGCTCACCGCACGCCCGGCCGCCGAGGCCGCGGCCACCACGTCGCGCACGATCGCCCGCGCGGCGGACGCGGCCACGTCGTGACGGGCGACGACCCGGTCGACCCGGTCCCCGTTCACCATCGCTGCTCCCGCGTCGAAGAAGTCGAGCCGCGCGTCCCGGCCCGGCCGCGCGAGGCCGCCCCAAGAGTGCCGGCGCCGCGCCGATCGTGGAAGGGCCGACGCCGGGCGGACGCGATCGTGTCCCGACCGGAGACTCGCCCATTCGGTGTGGTTCGGCGCGGTGCGCGTTTCCGGGTCTCGGCCCGCGTCGACCCTGAACCCATGGCCGACCGTGAACTCGTGAACCAAGCCGTGCTCGTGCCCCCCGGCGCCGACGTCGTCGGTGCGCAGGGCATCCGGATCAGCGAACGTGTGTCCGCCGCGACCGTGGGCGCCGGACGCCTGTGCGGCTTCTTCGCCACCCTGGGACCGGGTGAGCGGACGGCGGTGCATCACCACGAGGACGAGGAGACGATCGTGCTGCTCACTGCGGGCAGTTGCGATGTGTTCTCCGGCGAGGGGCTGACCGGCGGGGTGCGCATGCGGGTGGGCGACGTGGTGTTCATCCCGGCCGGCTGTGTCCACCAGGTGCTGGCCGGGCCGCACGGCTTCACCGTCTTCGAGGTCCGCTCCGGCGCCACGGACCGCACGGTGGTGGTCGGCCCGCCGTGATCGGGGCGGACCCGGGTACCGGGTGGTGCCGAGGGTGACCGGGTACCGGGTGGTGCCGGGATGATCCGGACCCCGGCGGCGCCGGGATGATCCGGACCCTGGGCGGTGCCGAGCACGCTCCGGACCCCGGGCGGTGCCGAGCACGCTCCCGTCATCGATAACCATCGGCTATCACCGTCGGTCTTGGACGGTGGGCCGGCCCGCGCGGGAAGGTGATCGCACGGGAGGCGCCGCCGACTCGCCGAGTGGGCGGCGCGATGACGAGGGGAATCACACGATGAGCAGGATCTGGTTGGTCACCGGCGCGAACAGTGGCTTCGGACGGGCGGTCACCGAGGCGGCGGCGGCCGCCGGCGACACCGTGGTGGCCACCGCGCGGCGGCCCGAGTCGCTCGCGGATCTGGTGGCCGCGCACCCGGATCTGGTCGAGGCGGTCCGGCTCGACGTGACCGACGCGGCCGGCATCGAGAGCGTCGTGCGCGGTGTGGTCGCCCGGCACGGCCGGGTCGACGTACTCGTCAACAACGCCGGTCGCACCCACGTGGGTGCCATGGAGGAGACCACCGACGAGGAACTGCGCGCACTGTTCGAGGTGCACGTCTTCGGCCCGGCCGCGCTGGTTCGCGCGGTACTGCCGCACATGCGCGCCCGGCGCTCCGGGGCGATCGTGCAACTCAGCAGCATGGGCGGGCAGATGTCGTTCGCGGGCTTCTCCGCCTACAGCGGCACCAAGTTCGCGCTCGAGGGCATGTCCGAGGCGTTGGCCGACGAGGTGCGCGAGTTCGGCATCAAGGTCCTGGTGGTCGAGCCGGGCGCGTTCCGCACCGGCCTGATGGGCGCCGCCGGGGTCAGCGCCGAGATCGCCGCGTACAGCGACACCGCCGTCGGGGTCACCCGGCGCATGGTCGGGACGGCCGACGGGCAGCAGCCGGGCGATCCGGCCAAGGCCGCCGCCGCGATCCTGGCCGCGCTCGGCGCCGAGGCCACGCCGCTGCGGTTGCCGCTGGGCGCGGACGCGGTGGACGCGGTCGTCGGGCACCTCGACAGTGTGCGGTCCGAGATCGACACGTGGGAGAAGGTCGCCCGCGCGACCACGTTCGACTCCTGAGCCGCGGTCCCGAGGTGGGACCGCCGAGCCGGCCGATCCGGGCTGCCGACCCGGGCCGATCCGGGCTGCCGACCCGGGCCGACCCGGGCCGACCCGACCGACCCGGGCCGGGCCGGTCGGAGGCCCGTGGGCCGCGGGGCGCGCTCCGGGTGGTCGATACGGTGAGGGTCCGGGTCGTACGTCCCGGTCCCGGACCAGGAGGCAGCATGGAAACGCGCGTGGTCGACAACCCGGCGCAGTCCCGCTTCGAGATCCACGCGGGCGGCGAACCCGCCGAGCTCGCCGGGTTCGCCGAGTACTTCCTCGGCGACGACCTGATCGCGTTCATCCACACCGAGGTCGATCCGCGCTTCGCGGAGCGCGGTTTGGGCGACGTGCTGGTCCGGTCCGCGCTGGACGCCGCCCGCGAGCGCAAGGTCGGCGTGGTGCCCAACTGCGCCTATCTGCGGGCCTGGATGATCGAGCACCCGGAGTACCTCGACCTGGTCCCCGAGCGGCATCGGCCCGCGCTGGGCCTGTGACCCGGCCCGGGGGTGTCGGTGTCGGGGCCGTCCTGGCAGTCTTGGGTGCGACCGCCGCGGTGCGATCCGGGCGGTCGCCCGACGTCGGGAGGATCGATGACGAAATCCTTGCGGGACGAGATCGGACCGGAGCGGTTCGACGAGTTGATGGCCCAGGGGGTCCGGAAGGCGGTCGCGGAGCTGCACGCGGCGGGCCTGCCCGCGGTCGGCGGCGAGAACGGGCGGGTGTACAAGGTGTACGCGGACGGCACCAAGGTGTACGTCGACGAGGAGGAAGAGGGCGCGCGCGAGTACCGGATCTTCGCCGACGGAACCAAGGTGTACGTCGAGGAAACCCCGGCGTGATCCCCGGCCCGCGTGGCGGGCGGCAGGCGGGTCGGGTGGGCGTGACCGGGGCGATCCGGGCGATGGGTCGGCCGGATACGGTGGGGTGCGCGGGCACGGTCATCGGTGGGGTCGAAGTGCGTGCGCGTGGACAGGAATGCCCGGGCCGCAAGTCCCGATCGTGACCCAGGAGGCAGCAGCATGGAAACGCGTGTGACGGACAACCCGGCGCAGTCCCGCTACGAGATATTCACCGGCGTCGAGGCCGCCCCCGGCGCGTCCGTGGCCCCACCGCTACGGGCCACCGAACTCGCGGGCTTCGCCGACTACTTCGTCAGCGGCGACGAGGTCGCGTTCACGCACACCGAGATCGACCCGCGGTTCGGGGGCCGGGGTCTGGGCGGTCGGCTCGCCCGCGCGGCGCTGGACGCGGTCCGGGAGCGGGGTCTCGCGGTGTTGCCCTACTGCTCGTTCATCCGGGACTGGATCGCCAAGCACCCGGAATACGTCGACCTGGTGCCGGAGGACCGCCGCGACGCGTTCGGCCTGTGATCCCGTCGGCGCAGGCTCACGACTCGACCGCCATCCGGATGCCCAGCGCGACCATGACCCCGCCGGACGTCTGCTCCAACCGGCGCCGGACCTTGGCGCGGCTCAGCACGGTGCGCATGCGGCCGACGAACCAGACGTACAGGCTGTAGTAGCCGATCTCATATGCCGCCCAGATCGCGGCGAGCGCGACCATCGTGGGCAACTGCGGCGCGCCGTGCGGGACGAATTGGGGGAGGAAGGACATCGCGAAGACGGCGGCCTTGGGGTTGGCCAGGTTCAGGGTCAGCGCGGCACGGTAGGCGCGTCGGCCGCTGCCCGCCTCGCGCTCGGCGCCGGCGTCGGCCCCCGCCCGGGCCCCGGCTTCGGTCGAGCCGGCGGCGGTGAATCCGGTCAGGCCGTCCCGGCGGGCCGCGCGGATGGCCTGGACGCCGAAGCCGACCAGGACGACGGCGCCGACGATGCGCATGATGTCGTAGGCGAGTTGGGACGCGGCCAGCAGACCGGTCAACCCGAAGGCCGCGGCGAGTCCCCAGACGAAGACCCCGGTCTCGTTGCCGAGCACCGCCAGGAAACCGGACCGACGGCTCTGCAACGAGTGTCGGATGATCAGCACCGAACTCGGCCCGGGACTTGCCGCGATGAGGGTGCAGGCGCCGAGAAACGCCAGAAGTGTGTGCGTCATGCCCGCATCCTGACCCCCCACCCGTCCACGACGCCATCGAATTGCCGCACGAACGGCCCGGCACCCGCCGCCGCCCGCTCGCAGCCCGCCGCCGAACCGGCGCTACCGTGCGGCGACCGGCTCGACCGGCTCGACCGGCTCGACCGGCTCCCAACCGTGCGGGTCGGCCACGACCTGCCTGCCGGACGCGAGTTCCTTCACCTGATGCGTCTCGCCGCCGTCCGCGCCCACGCCCGCGCCGGCGTTCCCCCCGGTCCCGGGGAACCACACGTACGCGATGCCCTTGCGCAGCGCGTACCGCAGTTGTTTCTGCAGCTTGTCCGGCTGGTGGTAGACCTCGATGCGGATTCCTCGAGCACGCAGCGTCGCGGCGGTCCGCACTGCCGTCGCGAACGACTCGGCGTCGGGCACCGCGACCAACACCTGAGTGGGGCACTTCGGCCCGATCGGCAGCCGGCCCTCGGCGACCAGCTTGGCGAAGATCCGGGTCAGACCGATGGAGATGCCCACGCCGGGCAGGTCGCGCCGGATGAACGACCCGGCGAGGTTCTCGTAGCGGCCCCCCGAGCAGATGCTGCCGTAGTCCGGGAATTCGACGAACTTGGCCTCGTACACGGTGCCCGTGTAGTAGTCGAGTCCCCGTGCGATGGACAGGTCCGCGACGATCGAGCCGGAGGGCAGGTCGGCCAACGCATCGAGCACGAAGGCCAGTTCCGTGAGCCCCTCGTCGAGCATCGGGTGTTCGACGCCCAGCGCCCGAACGTCGGCCACCACCGACGCGTCGATGCCGCGAACCCCGGCCAACTTCAGGCAGTTCGCCACCTGGTCCGCATCGAGCCCGAGTTTGCCCGCGAGCAGCTCCCCGACCCGCTCCGAGCCGACCTTGTCCAGCCGGTCGGCGATCCGGATCGCGGCCACCGGGTCCGCGATGCCGAGCCCGGCGTAGAAGCCCTCCAGGACCTTGCGGTTGTTGAGGTGGATCGTGAAAGGACCGATGCGCAACGCGGTAAGGATTTCGTGCGCGATACGCGGCATTTCCGCGTCGAAGTACAACGGAACCCGGTCGACGTTGATCACGTCGATGTCGCATTGCACGAATTCTCGGTACCGGCCGGCCTGCGGGCGCTCGCCGCGCCAGACGCGCTGGATCTGATAGCGCTTGAACGGGAAGACCAGGTCGTTGAAATTCTGCGCGGTATAACGCGCGAACGGCACGGTGAGGTCGAAGTGCAGACCGAGACGGGCATCGCTCTCGTCGTCCGGGTCCGCCTGGAGCCGGTGCAGCGTGTACACCTCCTGCGACGTCTCACCCTTCTTGAGCAGGACGTCGAGCGCCTCCACGGCGGGCGTCTCGACGGAGGTGAAACCGTACGACTCGAACGTGCGCCGAATGTGGTCGAGCCACCGCATCTCGACCAGACGGACTTCCGGAAGCCATTCCGGAAAGCCGCTCAGCGGCGTCGGACGCAGTGGCGAGTCGGCGCGCACGATGGACACCATTTTCGGTCGGGGCCATGAATCGGTTCCGGGATCCCGGATCCGGGTTCGGCAACCCTCACAGGATCGACCGGGTCGGGCAAGGCAATTCATGGGATGCGACCGACGGTGGATGGGGTCAGGACGTGGCTGGTTGGGGGAGGCCTTCGCGTACTACGTCGAGGTATTCGGCGATGGCGTCGCGGTTGCGGATGAGGCAGTTGACGCGTTCGGTCATGCGGTCGCGTTCGTGCTCCAGGGTGGCGATCATCTCCGGTGTCGCGTCCGGGAAATGGATGATGCGAGGCTTGTCGAGACAGGGCAGGATCTGTTTGATGATCCGGGTCGGCAGGCCGGCGTCGAGCAGGCCCCTGATCTGCAACACCCGGTCGACGAAGAACTCGTCGTAGTCCCGATAGCCGTTGGGCGAGCGGTTCGCGACGATCAGGCCCTGCTCCTCGTAGTAGCGAAGCAGCCGGCGGGGGGTGCCGGTGCGCTCGGACAACTCTCCGATGCGCATGTGACTCACCTCATGTCTCGTCGCTTGACCATCACATCAATGTGAGGGTTCGAGCATACGCGGCATGACAAGTCACAGCACGGCACCAGCCCCGTCCCACCAGGAGACCGACGACCGCAAGCTGCCGATGGCGGCGCTGTTGGCGCTGGCCACGGCGGTCTTCGTGACCAGCCTGACCGAGACCCTGCCGGCGGGCGTGCTGCCCGCGATGAGTTCCGACCTGGGGGTCGGCGAGTCCGCGATGGGACAGTCGGTCACGATCTACGCGATCGGCACCGCGCTCACCGCGATCCCGCTCTCCAGGGCGACCGCCGGGTGGCGCCGCAAGCGGTTGCTGCTCACCGCGATGGCCGGCTTCGCGGCGGCCAACACGGTCACCGCCGTCTCCGGCAACTACCCGCTGACCATGGCGGCCCGCTTCGTCGCGGGCGTGGCGGCGGGCCTGGCCTGGGCGCTGCTGGCCGGGTACGCCCGCCGGATGGCACCCGCGCACCTTCAGGGCAAGGCGATCGCGATCGTGATGGCGGGCATTCCGATCGCACTGTCGCTGGGGGTGCCGGCGGGGACGTTCCTCGGCGACGAGTTCGGCTGGCGGCTCACCTTCTCGTTGATGACCGTGCTCGCCCTGATCCTGATCGGCTGGATCGTCGCGACCGTCCCCGACCACCCCGGGCAACGACCGGACGAACGAACGCCCCTGCTGCGCACACTGGCCGTCCCCGGCGTGGCCCCGGTCCTGTTCGTCACCCTGGTCTTCGTGCTGGCGCACACGATCCTCTACACCTACATCGCCTCCTACCTGGACCGGCTCGACATGGGCGGCTCCACCGACGTGGTCCTGCTCGCCTTCGGCGGCGCGTCGCTGGTGAGCATCTGGCTGGTCGGCGTGTTGATCCACCACCGACTGCGGACGCTCACCATCGCGGCCACGCTGTCGTTCGGCGCGGCGGCGGCCGTGCTGGCGGTGTTCTCGGACAGCCACGTCCTGGTCTATGGCGCGGTCGTGCTGTGGGGGCTGGGCTGGGGCGGCGTGCCCACCCTCCTGCAGACCGCCGTCGGCGACGCGGGCGGCGCCGACGCGGACGCCGCGCAGGCGATGCTGGTCACGCTGTGGAACGCGGCGATGGCCGGTGGCGGCGTGGCCGGAGCGATCCTGCTGGACCTGGTCGGCGCCGGGTCCTTCCCGTGGAGCGTGCTGGTCCTGCTGGTACCCGTACTCGTGGTGGTCCTCGCCGCCCGCGCGCACGGATTCCCGGCCCGGCGCCCGAACGCGCCTTCCTGACCACCCGAGGCGACGCGGGGCGATGCGGGGTGACCCGAGGCGACGCGGGGCGACGCGGGGCGACCCGGGCGAGACACGGCGAGGCGGCGGGCGAGGTGGATCGGTGACGCGGCGAGATCGCCCGGCGGGTGTGGCCGGGCGCGGTCCGTCTAGGGTTCCGTCATGAGCACGCAGGCATACCTTTCCGAACTGTTCTCGCTGGAGGGTCGGGTCGCCGTGGTGACCGGCGGGAGTTCCGGCATCGGTCGAGCGATCACCCGGGCGCTGGCGCGGGCCGGGGCAAGCGTGGTGGTCATCGCCCGGCGCGAGGCGGAACTGGCCACCGCCGTAGACGAGTTGACCGCACTGGGTGGCAAGGCGGCTTGGGTGAGCGCCGATCTGGGCAGCAGGAACGCCGTACGCACGGCTGCCGACGCGGCGGCCGAGGTGTACGGCGAGCCCGACATCCTGGTCAACTCCGCCGGGATCAACCTGCGTCCGCCGATGAACGAACTCGACGACGACGTATGGGACGCGACGATGGCGGTGAACCTGGAGGCGCCCTACCTGCTGGGGCAGCGGTTCGGGCCCGGCATGGCCGAGCGGGGCTACGGGCGCATCATTCACGTCTCCTCGCAGCAGGCGCATCGCGCGTTCGTCCAGAGCGGCGCCTACGGCGTGTCCAAGGGCGGCCTGGAGTCGCTGGCCCGATCCCAGGCGGAGGCCTGGTCGCGGTACGGGGTCACCAGCAACACGCTCGTGCCCGGGTTCGTGATGACCCCGCTCAACGCCCGGCTGGCCTCCGACCCGGAGAAGTCGGCCGCGCTGGCCGCGCGCACGATGGTCGGACGCAATGGCCTGGCCGAGGACTTCGAGGCTGCGGCGCTGTTCCTGGCGAGCCCGGGATCGGGCTACGTGACCGGCCAGTCGATCTTCGTGGACGGCGGGCTCTCGGTCCACTGAGTACGCCGAGCGGCCGGCCCGGCCCGGTGCACGTCGCCCGGCCGGCCCGCGACGACGATCGCCGGCCTCCTCGCGACCCCGCACCCCGCACCCCGCACCCCGCCCCGGCTTTTCGGCTCCCCGGCTCCCCGGCTCCCCGAACTTCTCGAACTTCTCGACACTCCGACACCTCGACACCCCGACATCCCGGAAATGGTGTGGACGACCGGTCGGTTGTCGCCGATGATCCCCGGGTGACAGATCCTCTCGATACCTCCGCCGCGCGCCCGTCGTCCGCCCGCTCGGAGCGGCAGGTCCGCTGGGTCTACCTGGTCGGTCGACCCCTCGGCGCGCTGCTGGCCGGCGACCTGGCCGAGGCCCGCCGGCAAACCGGCCTGGACCTCCCCGAGTTCTTCGTGTCCGACCGAGCGCGCGGCCTCTGGCGCCGCCGCTTCGACCAGGTGACCGCCGAACCCGAGAGTGCTCCGTGGCTCGCCCGGGCGGCGGTGTCCGAGCCGGACGGGGCGGTGGTCGGCTACGCCGGGTTCCACGGGCCGCCGGACGAGGCGGGCATGGTGGAGATCGGCTACACCGTGGTGCCCGAGGCGCGCCGCCGAGGATACGCCCGCGCGATGCTCGCGTCGCTGCTGGAGCGCGCGGCGCACGAACCCGACGTGTCCACCGTCCGGGTCACCATCTCACCGGACAACGCCGCGTCGCTCGCGACCATCCAGGGGTTCGGATTCGTCGAGAAGGGCGAACAGATGGACGAGGAGGACGGCCTGGAAATCATCTTCGAGGTACCGGCCGACCGCATCCTGGCATCATGACCGCCGTGGGGCCGCGACCTTCGTAAGGCGAGTCGGCGAGCCCGCGCGGGAAGCCGTCACCCGATCCCGGGCCGGGCACGCTCGGCCCTCGGCACCTCGTCCGGGCCGCCGGCGTCCACCGCGCTCCCGCCCACCCGCCGGAAGTTCAGCGCGACGAGCACCGCGAGCACCGCGCCCGCCGCCGCGCCGAACACGGCGGTCCGCAGTCCGTCGGCGGTGGCCGTCCGCAGCGCCTCGCCGGTGCGCCCGTCCGTGCCGGAGTCGGCGACGGCGACCAGTACCGCCAGGCCCATCGCGCCGCCGACCTGCCGGCCGGTGGACGCCATCCCGGACGCGACGCCCTGCTCATGTGGCCGCACCCCGGTCGCGGCGGCGGCGAACATCGTGGTGTAGACGACGCCTTGGCCGATCCCGTAGACCAGCAGGCCGGGCACCAGGTCGAGGTAGGAGCCGTTCGCCGAGATGCCCAGGCCGACCGCGACAGGCCGACCGCGCTCACCGCGAGGCTCGCCGGCAGCGTGGACCGTACCCCCAACCGGGTCGCCGACCGGCCGCCGAGCAGCGAGCCGATCAGGCCGCCGCCCATCGGGACCAGGTAGGCGAAGCCGGTCCGCAGCGCGCTGTACCCGTGTACACCCTGGAAGTAGACGGTGAGGAAGTACGGCAGCGTGCCGAGCGTGGCCATGAACAGGAACGCCACCGCCATACCGGTGCACAGGGAGCGGTCGCGCAGCAGGCGCGGCGGCATCAGCGCATCCGGATCGCGCCCCTCGGCCACCACGAACACCACCAGCAGACCGACGCCCAGCGCGCCGCCGGCCGCCACGAGCGGGCTGGTCCACCCCGACTCCGGGCCCTGGACGAGGGTGAACACGACCAGGGTCGAGCCGAGGGTCGCGGTCAGCGCGCCGAAGACGTCGAACCGCCGACCGGAGACGCGCGCGGGGTCGGCGGGCAGTACGACGAAAGCCGCCAGTGCTGCGCCGCCGGCGAGCGGGACGTTGACGAAGAACACCGCCTCCCACCCGAGCGCCTGGGTCAGGACACCGCCCAGCAGCGACCCGAGGATCAGCCCGCCGGAACCGGTCGCGGCCCGGACCGACAGCGCGTGGTTGCGTTCGCGGCCCTCGGCGAACGTGGTGTTGACCAGGGACAGCGTCGCGGGGAAGAGGAGGGCGCCGCCCAGGCCCTGGACCGCGCGGGCGGCGATCAGCACCCCGGGCTCACGGGCGAGGCCGCCGGCCGACGAGGCCACCGCGAACAGCGCGAGTCCCAGCACGAACATCCGCCGGCGGCCGAGCAGGTCGGACATCCGGCCGCCGAGGAGCAGGAACGCGCCGAAGGCCACCGCGTACGCGCTGACCACCCACTGGAGGGTCTGCGCGGAGAAGCCGACTCCGGCGCCGATGTCGGGCAGCGCGACGTAGACGATGTTGTAGTCGAGCGAGGTGATCAGGCTCGCGAAGGCGAGCAGCGCGAGGGCTCCGCCGGGGCGGCGCGGGCCGGACGTGTCGACGTCGTGACGGGGAGCGGGCATGGCGAAGCCTCCCGAGGCGGGCGGAGGGGGGTTCGCGCGGTCGGCTCCGGTGGGATCGGGGCCGATTCCGGCGACGGCTCGAAGGCTGCCACGCTCGTGCGCCGCCGAGGAGCGGAGCGTTCACCCTGGGATCGCCGATCCCTGGATACCCGGGTCTCTGCCGGCCGCCCACCGGCCGATCCAGGATCGAGTCGACCGGGTTACGGCGGACACCGCCGAGCCCCCGCCCCCCGGCACGGCCACACCCCCCCGACACCCGCGATACCCCCGACACCAAGGAGCCGACATGCCCGTCCAGTTGAACCACACCATCGTCACGGCCGTCGACTCGCGCACGTCGGCGCACTTCCTCGCCGACATCCTGGGCCTGGCCGTCGGCGAACCGTACGGCCCGTTCCTGCCGGTCGAAACCGCGAACGGGGTGACCCTCGACTACCTGGAGGAGCCCGGCGGGCGGGTGAGCCCGCACCACTACGCGTTCCTGGTCGAGGAGAACGAGTTCGACGCGATTCTCGCCCGGCTGCGCGCGGCCGAGGTGACGATCTACGCCGACCCGTGGCGCCGGGTCGCCGACCGGATCAACACCTGGCACGGCGGCCGGGGCGCGTTCTTCGCCGACCCGAGCGGGCACAACATGGAGATCATCACCAGGCCCTACGACAGCGGCTCATGACGGCCCGTCAGCCTGGCCCGCCTCGGATCGCCCGGTCGCGGTGAACGCCCGACGCAGGCGCTCGACTCCCTCGACCGGTGGCCGGGGTCTCGAAGGCCGGGCCGTTGCGCGCCGCGTGCGGCCACCGTTGACGCCCGCGATACCGGTGACCGCGCTCGGCCGGCTCGCGCGCATCGTGCCGACCCGGCGGGCCGGGACCGCTCCCGCGCGACCTCGACCCGTCGCGGCCGAACGCGGGCCGGTTTCGGGCGGGTTCGGCGGAACCGGTCGGGTCGACGGTGCGTCACATCCGCGTCGCGCCGTTCGGCGCGCGGTGCGGGCGGACGACGTGAGGTGGGTCGCGTGTTCGGAGCGGGAGTACGGCGGGCCGGCCGGCGGCCGGCGTCGGTGGCCTCGGCCCTTGCGGGGGTGTTGCTGCTGGCCGGGTGCGGCGGTGGCGGGGGCGGCGACGCACCGCGCGTGGTGAGTGACCCCGCCTCCCTGCTGTACGCGCCCGCCGAACCGGGTGCCCGGGAGGCGGGCGCCCGGGCCCGGACGGCCCAGGCGGCGAATCGATGGATCCGGGAGCGGCGCACGGACGCGCCGCGCCGGACCGGGGTCTCGGGTCCGGTACCCGAGACGGTCACCGTCTCGGCCGACGGGCGCGAACTGACCCTGCGGTTCGCGGGCACGCCCGACGTGCCGGGCCCGTGCGGCGCGGACTACTCGGTGGAGAGCACCCAACGTCCCGACGTGGTGGCGGTGGAGATCGTCGCCCGGGCGCGAGTGGCCACGCCCGGCGCGAAGGACGCGGCCTGCTCCCTGATCGAGGCTGCCCGCACGGTGACGACGACCCTGGCCGCGCCGCTCGGCGACCGCCCGGTGATCGACACCACGGCGACGGCGATCCCACGCTGAACGGCTCGCCTCCGACCACGCGCGAGCCGGCCCGGACCTCGGCGGACCGGAAGGCTCCGGGACACGGCTTCCTCGGGCGGCAGTCCCCGCGCCGAGGCCTCGTCCGGCGCCGGCCACCGGCGCCATGATCTCCCCGCACGAGGGCTTCCGTGCCCGGAGCCCTCGTGCGGGGGCTTGCACCAACGCATCGCCGGCGGCTCGCGGGGCAGCTCGGCGGCCCCGATCGCTCGGCCCGTTCGGCCCAGGTCGGTTCGTACCGGCTTCCCGATCCGCCCGGCATTCCGGCCCCGGGGTGCCGGTGGTACCGGTCGCGGGGGTGTCGCACGGCCCTCCCGGCAGGGTCAGGCCACCGGGCGGACGCGATCGACGCCGGCTCGGCGCAGCGCGGTCGCCAGGTTGTTCCGGGCCTCGGTCTGGGCCGCGATGCGGGCGTCCAGTACGGCCAGCCGGTCCAGCGCGATCCGCACGGCGGCGGCGGACGGCGGGCTCGCGACGACGTCCACGCCGGCGTCCAGGCACGGCAGGAAGGCGCGTACGTCGTCCAGGGTGAGACCGACACCGAGCAGGTCGCGGATCGAGCGGACCCGGGCCACGTCGCGCTCGTCGTAGACTCGATAGCCGTTCGCCGACCGGGCCGACTCGATCAGCCCCGCCTGCTCGTAGTGGCGCAACGCGCGCGGCGTCGCGCCGGTCGCCTTCGCCAGTTCACCGATCCGCATCCGGACACCTCCGCTGCGACCACACCTATCACGAGCGCGCGCCACACATCCCACCCGGCGCGGTACGGCTGGTGGGACCGCGCGACTCGGCCGCGCGACGTGGTGTCCGGGTCGGTTGACGACCGGCGAGCCGTGCACATCCCGGCTTGTCCGTACCGGCCCTCCAGGGACACGCCCTACTAGGAGAGCACCGCGCCCCCGTCGACGGGCAGGATCACGCCCGTGACGAAGGAGGCGCCCGGTGCGGTCAGGGCGGTGACGGCCCAGGCGACCTCCTCGGGGTCGCCGATCCGGCCCAGCGGGGTGTGGGCGAGTTGCCAGGCGCGGATCGCGGCGCGCTGTTCGGGGCTCCAGCCCTGGTGTTCGGCGATCGGCGTGGTGATCGCGCCGGGGGCGACCGCGACGACCCGCACGCCGCGCGGAGCCAGCTCGACCGCCCAACTGCGGGTGAGCAGTTCGAGCGCGGACTTGCTCGCCGCGTACAGCGAATTCCCCGGCCACGCGCGCTGCCCGACCGAGGTGGTGATGTTGACGATCACCCCGCCGGAGCGCTCCAGCACCGGCAGCGCGGCCTGGGTCAGCAGCACCGGCGCGACCAGATTGGTGGCGAGCAGCGGGTCGATCATCTCGTGCGTGTACGTGCCCAGATTGCCGGTGCCCACGATGCCCGCGTTGTTGACGAGCACGTCGAGCCGCCCGTGGGCCTCGGTGACGGTACGCGCGATCCGCTCCGGCTCGCCCTCGGCGGTGATGTCGGCGGCCAGCGGCGTGATGCGCTCGTACCCCTCGGCGGTCTCGCCGAGCGGCTCGGCCCGGCGCCCCACCGCGATCACCCACGCGCCCTCGGCGGCGAAGGCGCGTGCGGTGGCTCGTCCGATCCCGGTGCCGGCACCGGTGACCAGGACGACGCGGGCGGGACGGGAGTGGTTGTCGTTCGGGTTCATGCCGCGATGCTCCGACCCTGCCGCCAACGACAAGGTCAAACCCCGCGTGCGGAAGCCGCATCCACCGTCGGGTCCGCCCCTCGGATCGCAGCCGCGGGATGCTGCGCGTGTCCGTTCCGCCCCTGGGGATTCGTCCCGAATAGCGTGGTGATCACGTACCGGGGGACGCGCCCGCGGACGATCGAGGATTCAGGTGTCGCCATGTCGCTCAGCATCCGTAACCGGTTCCCCGGCACCGTGGCCTCCGTGGCGACCGGCGAAGTGATGGCGATCGTCAAGGTCCGCCTCGCTTCGGGGCTGGAGCTCACCGCGGCAATCACCGTCGACGCGGTCGAGGACCTTGGCCTGGCCGAGGGCGGCGAGGTGCTGGTGCTGGTGAAGGCCACCGAGGTGTCGCTGGCCATCGGACCGGTCGCCGGACTGAGCATCCGCAACAAGATCCCCGGCACGGTGACCCACGTCGCCGCCGGCGGCGCCATGGCCGGCGTCAAGGTCGGCATCGAGGACGGCGAACTCACCGCCGCGATCACCGCGGACGCCGCGACCGAACTCGACCTCGAGGTCGGCACCTCGGTGACGGCACTGCTCAAGTCGACCGAGGTCTCGCTCGCCACCGTCTGACCCGCTCCCAGCCGACTCCCGGTGCACCCCGGTGCACCCGGTGCGCGGCACGTTCGCGAAGCCGCGAAGCCGGGCAGCCGGGCAGCCGGGCAGCCGGGAAGACGGGCAGTCGGCAGCGGCGGAACGCGGCTCCGGTCGCCGTCGCGACCCGCGCGCGGCGCTGCCTTTCCGCGCCGGCGTCGGGTGCGGCCCGTGTGGGTGGTTCGGGACGATGGAGGCATCGAACGTGGGTGCGGGCGGGGACGTAGGCTTGCGGATCGGTTCGATGGCTGATTCATCCGTAGGCGGAGGCTGTACATGTCCCAACCCGCTCCACGTTCGCGGACCCGGCCCCGGGTCGCGGTCTTCGGTGCCGGCAGCGTCGGCTGCCAGCTCGGTGGCCGGCTCGCCGCGTTCGCCGATGTCACGCTGATCGGCCGGCCGTCCGTGCTGGACGCGCTGGCGGACGGGTTGACCGTGACCGGCGCGGGCCGCCCGCCGACCGTGGTCGCGCCGGAGCTGTTGACCCTGGCCGAGTCGGCGGACGCGGTGGCCGGCGTCGACTTCGTACTGGTCACGGTCAAGTCGGGGGCGACCGAAGAGGCCGGGCGTGCCCTGGCCGGGTGGCTCGATCCGGCCGCGATCGTGGTCAGCCTGCAAAACGGCGTCCGCAATCCGGCCGTACTGCGGGCCGCGTTGCCCGGGCACACGGTGCTGGCCGGCATGGTCCCGTACAACGTGCTGCGCACCGAGCCCGCCGTCTTCCATCAGGGCACGTCCGGCGCGTTGATGATCGACGCGAACCCCCGGGTGATCCCGCTCGTGGACGTGCTGGTCGAGGCCGGCATCCCGGTGCAGGTGCGCGAGGACATGCCCGAGGTGCAACACGCGAAGTTGCTGATGAACCTGAACAACGCGGTCAACGCGCTGTCCGGACTGCCACTGCGCGATCAACTCGGTCAACGCGACTACCGCGCCTGCCTGGCGCTGTGCCAGGGCGAGGCGCTGGCCGCGTTCCGGGCCGAGGGCATCCGGCCGGCCAAGCTCGGGCCCGCGTCCGCCGCGCGCAGTCGGCAACTGCTCGCGCTGCCCGATCCGCTGTTCCGCCGGCTGGCCGGTTCGACGCTGCGGATCGACGCGAAGGCCCGGTCGTCGATGTGGGAGGACCTGCAGCGGGGCCGGCGGACCGAGGTCGACAGTGTGCAGGGCGAGATATTGGCGATCGCCGAACGCAACGGGCTGACCGCGCCCGCCAACGCGCGCATGATCGAACTGATCCGCGAGGCGGAGGCCGCGCCGGCGGGGCAGTCCCGACAGTGGAGCGGCCCGGACCTGCTGGCCGAACTCACCACCGCGGTCGCCGCCGGCTGACCCGGGCGTCGGCGTCCGCGGGGGGCGGTGGTCTCACCACGTGCGGGCCGCCCGGACCAGGTGTTCGTGGACCAGCGTCAGGTGCGGGTGGTCCGCGGTCCCCGCGCGGCGGACCAGATAGCCGGTGTTGATCGGTGGGTCGTCGGGCGTGAGCAGGGGGACCAGCGCGCCGGACGCGAGTTCGGCCTCGCACAGGTAGCGGGGGAGTACGGTCAGGCCCGCGCCGGCGACCACCGCGGTCAGCACGCCGCGCAGGTCCGGGACGGTGATGGCGGCTCGCTCGGTGAGCCGGGTGCCGAACACGTGGCGCCAGTAGCGGCGGGCGATCGGCAGGTCCTCGGCGTAGCTGACCATCGGTACGCCGCGCAGCGCGACCGGGCCCTCGGCGGCGACCCGATCCGGCCCGATCCGCTCGGCCCAGGCAGGGGCCGCGACCAGCACGAACTCCTCGTCCATCAGCGGTATGGCCGCCAGCGTGCGTCCGCGCGGCCTGATCGTGGCCAGGACCAGGTCGTGCCGACCGGCGCGGAGTCCGTCGAGCAGGTCGTCGGTCATTCCGGTGGTGATCCGCAACAACACGCCGCGCTCGATCAGCGGTGCGAGTACGGGCAACGCGCGCACGCACAGGATCTCGGCGGGACCGGCCAGGTGCACCGGCTCCGCGGGGGTGTCCGCGCCGAACCGGTCCCGGTCGGCGACCTCGGCCAGCGCGTCCAGCGGGTCCGCGACCCGGATCGCCAGGTCGTCCGCGATCGGTGTGGCCGCCACGCCCCTGGGCAACCGCTCGAAGAGCGTCCGCCCCAGCCGGCGCTCGAGTGCGCGGATCTGGGTGGTGACCGTGGGCTGGGACAGGCCGAGGACGCGGGCGGCGCCGGTGAACGAGCCGGCGCGGTGCACCGCCAGGAAGGTGCGCAGCAGGGTCAGATCCAGCGGGCCGCGGGCGCCCGGGTCCGGTATCGACGCCGACCCGGTGCCCGAGGACGATCCATCGGAATCTTCATGGCTCATGGTGGAGAGCCTATTTGAATACCGATGGGTGGGCGATCTAGGTTCGAGTCCGACGGCGTGACGCACCGGCGGCGCGTGCACCGACGGCGTGACGCACCGGGGGTGTGACGCGCCGACGCGACGCACCGAGGGCGCCGCACCGTCCGCAACGAACGACCGGGCGGATCCGACGGCGAACGTCCGACGATCCGCACACGGCGACGATCCGACGCCGCGACGCACCCCACGCACCCCACGAAGCGATCACATGATGGCTCCCGAGCGCACCCGCTCGGCGGCGCCGAATGGAGAGATGACTCATGGCGAAGATCCTGTTCGTGCTCACCGGTTCCGACCACTGGACGCTGGCCGACGGCACGCGGCACCCGACCGGCTTCTGGGCCGAGGAGGCCGCCGCCCCGTTCGAGGCGTTCACCGCTGCCGGCCACGAGGTCGTGGTCGCCACCCCGGGTGGCGTGGCGCCCACCGTCGACCGGGCGAGCCTGGCGCCCGAGGTGAACGGCGGCCCCGACGGGGTGGCCGCGGTGACCTCCGCGCTGGAGCGGTTCACCGCGCTGCGCACGCCGATCGACCTGGCCGACGTCGATCTCGCCGACTACGCCGCGGTCTTCTACCCCGGCGGCCACGGGCCGATGGAGGACCTCGCGGTGGACGCGACCTCCGGTGCGCTGCTCACCGCGGCGCTCGACTCGGGCAAGCCGCTGGGCGTGGTCTGCCACGGGCCGGCCGCGCTGCTCGCCGCGAAGCGCGCCGACGGCACCTCGTCGTTCGCCGGCTACCGGCTGACCGCGTTCACCAACGCCGAGGAGACGCAGGCCGGCTTCGCGGACAGGGCCCGGTGGCTGCTCCAGGACCGCCTGACCGCACTGGGAGTCGACTTCCGGGAGGGCACTGCCTGGGCACCCTACGTGGTCGTCGACCGCAACCTGTACACCGGCCAGAACCCCTCCTCCTCCGCCCCGTTGGCCGCCGAACTGGTCAAGGTCCTGGGCTGACCCGGGCGCCGACCGGCGCCGCCGACGTGCGGCGGCGCCGGTCGGTTCCGTGCTCGGGTGTCACCGGCGGTCCGTCGGCAGGGGTGACACCGAGGTCACCGCGCCCGAGGTCGACGTGCCGACGAGGGCGGGCGGCACGTTGCCCGGAGCGGACGGTGCGTCGCCCGGCCCGGCCGGCCCGGTGTCGGTGCCGCGCGGGGCGGCCGTGGGATTGAGCATGCGGGCGGCCGGGATGAGGATCGCGGTGAGCACGGCGACCACCGCGAACGAGGCGCTCAGCGACGCGCGGTCGGCGATGCCGCCGACGAGGGCGGGGGCGATCAGGCCGGACGTGTAGGTGACCGTGGCCACGCCCGCGATGGACTGACTCGGGTCGTCACCGATCCGCCCGGCCGCCGCGAAGGTCAGCGGGAGGACCGCGGACACGCCCACGCCCAGCAGCGCGAAGCCGAGCGCGGCGGGCAGTGGGGAGTGCGCGGTCGCCACCAGGATCGCGCCGATCGTGGCCAGGACCGCGCCGGCCCGGACCGTACGGGTCACCCCGAACCGGTCCACGACCGTGCCCGAGACCAGCCGGGCGATGGCCATCGTGCAGGCGAAGCCGGTGTAGGCGAGGGCCGCGACGCCGGGGGAGGCGTCCGCGACCTCCTTGAGGTGTACCGCGCTCCAGTTCATTCCGGCGCCCTCGGCGAAGATCGCGCAGAAGCCGACCGCGCCGATCACGAGCACCGGGCGGGACGGCAGCGCGAAGCGTGGCGGGGCCTTCGCGCCGGCGGTGGGACGCGCGTCGAGCAGGTCGCGGCCGGCGAACCAACCCGCCGACGCGAGCAGCAGGGCCAGGATGGCGAGGTGTACGCGGGCGTCCAGTCCGGCGAACGCGGCGGCCGCGCCCAGGCCCGCGCCGACCAGCGCGCCCGCGCTCCACATTCCGTGCAGCAGTGGGAGCGTCGAGCGGCCGAGCCGCCGTTCGACCACGAGCCCCTGGGTGTTCATCGCGACGTCGGACATGCCCGCGCCCACGCCGAACACCAGCAACGCCGCGCACAGCCACGGCAGACCGGGCGCGGACGCGGGCAGCAGGGGCACCGCGCACCACAGCGCGATCAGGCAGCGCAGCGCGGTCCGGCCCCCGTGTCGGTGCACCAGCGACGCGGCCAGCGGCATCGCCAGCGAGGCGCCGACGGCGGGCGCGGCCAGCGCGAGGCCCAATTGGCCCGGGCTCAGATCGAGATGGTCCTGAAGCCAGGGCAGGCGGGACGCGAAGCCGCCGCCGACCGCGCCGTGCACGGCGAAGATCAGGCTTGCCGCGATCCGGGCCCGACCGGCCTCGGCGACCTCGGTGGTGGACGGATCGGGCGGTGGCGGTGGTGCCTCCGTCGCCGTGGGCGGCGGGGCGGACGAGGCGAGCGGCGAGATGTCGGGCGTGTGCGAGAGCGCTTGCGGCGGCGTCGGTGAAGTCGCCTGTGCGGGCGACTGCGCGGGTGCCTGCGACGGTGTCTGCGAGGTCGCCCGCGACGGCGTCCGCGAAGGCGATTGCGGAGTCGAGGGCAGGCCGGCGGTGTTCGGCGACATGGAAGTCTGCGTCATGGTGCGATAAATTATCAGGCAAGGTTCCTGAAAGAAAGAGTCTGCGAGGATCGGTATCCATGACAGCCGCCCATACCGCGACGCCGAGCACGGCCCGTGCGATCAACGACCGCCTGGCGCTCGATCTGCTGATCGAGCACGGCCCGTTGACCGCCTCCCAGCTCAAGACCCTCACCGGACTGTCCCGCCCCACGGTCGCGGATCTGGTCGAACGCCTCGGTGGCGCGGGCCTGATCCACCTGGTCGGCGAGGCGGGCGAGCGACAGCGCGGCCCGAACGCGCGGCTGTACGGCATCGTCGCCGAGCGCGCGCACATCGCCGGCCTGGACGTGCGCGTGGGCGGGGTCGAGGTGGCCGTCGCCGATCTGGCCGGCCGGACCGTCGCGACCGGCGCGCTGGCGATACCGCCGGATCGCGATCCCGCACAGGCCCTCGCCGATGTGCTCGAACTGGTCGACGACGCGGCGACCCGGGCCGGCGCCGACACGCTGCACACCTTCGGGATCGGTGCTCCCGGCCTGATCGACCCGGTCTCCGGCAACCAGCGCTCGGCCGACTTCCTGCCGGGCTGGCACGCCCTCCTGGTGACCGCGCTGCGCGAGCGCGGTCGGGTGGTCCTGGAGAACGAGGTCAACCTCGCCGCCATCGCCGAACAGCGCCTGGGCGCGGCCCAAGGCCTGGACACGTTCGTGCTGGTCTGGCTCGGCCAGGGCATCGGCGCGGGCGTGATGCTGGACGGGCGGCTGCGCCGTGGAGCTTCGGGCGGCAGCGGTGAACTGGGCTTCCTCCCGGTCCCGGGCACCGGTCACCTGCCCTCGCGCACCGACTGCAAGGGCGGCTTCCACACGCTGGTCTCCGGTGTCGCGATCGAGGAACTGGCCGCCCGGCACGGCTTCACCGGCAATGCCGTGGAATGCGTCCGGGCGGCGGTCGAGCAGGAGGGCTCGACGCGGCAGGCGCGGGCGGGTGCGGCGTTCCTGGACGAACTCACCGGCCGGGTGGTGCTCGGAGTCGCCGCGCTGGCGGTCATCCTCGACCCGGGCTGTGTGGTGCTGGGCGGCGAGACCGGACGGGCCGGCGGCACGGTGCTGGCCGATCGGGTGGAGGCCGCACTCGCCGAGGCGACTCCGCTGACCACACGGGTGCTGGCGGGCACGGTGCCCGGCAACGCGATCCTGGACGGTGCCGTGCTGACCGCCCTCGACGAGGCGCGCGACGACCTGTTCGGCCGACCTCGGCGCTGAGCCCGCCGGGTGTCACGCCTTCCGGTGGGCGTCCGAAGTGCCGGACGTGCCCGAGGCGTCCGGGGCTCGGGTGCTCACACCCGGTGCGAGCCGGAGAGCAGACCGGCGGGCGCGACCGCGCTCCACGCGTCGAAGAGTTCGGTGACGTTCAGGTAGCGCTCGGCCGGGTCGCGCCGGGTCGCCCGCTCGACCACGGCGAGTTGGGCCAGCGTGCCGCGCCACGCGCGCTCCTCGTCGCCCGCGTCCAGCAGCAGGCGCAGCGTGCGGCCGAGCAGGAACACGGTGCCGGCGCGGGTGACCAGCGCGCCGCGCCGACTGTGCTCGGGCGGCATGTACCGGGTCGACCCGGACAGCCGCGCGCAGTCGAGCACGAACGGCGTGTTGCGATACTCGTCCAGGTCGATCAGGTGCACGCGCCGCGCGTCGAAGTCGTACAGCACGCACCCGTCGTACCAGTCCACGCCCACGTAGCCGGCCGCGTCGATCAGCCGGTGCGCGTCGAGGATCGCGTCCAGGGCGGCGTGTACGTCCTCCAACGGCAGCGCCCGGAAGCGGGCGAGCGGCGAGGCCGCGCCGGTGCGCAACTGCTTGCCCGCGCGCTTGACCGTCGAGTGGTAGAGCACCTCGCCCGTGCGCCACGGCCCCACCGTCACCGGGACACCGTTGGCGTTGAACGCGTGCAGCACCGGCACGATCGCCGGATGTCGTACGTGCGCGTGCAGGTCGATCGCGCGGCGCAGGCTGAGCGCGGACGCGGGGTTGGGGCCGGTCTTGACGAACCAGTTCCCCTCGGCGTGCACGCCGTAGGAGACCGCCCCGGAGTCCTGGTCGCCGAACGTGGTGTGCACGGTCCCGATCGAGCGCAGGAAGTCGGCAGGGTTCTGCGCGGTGTCGATGGCGTCGAGCAATGGGTGCGGCACGGCGGTGGGCCTTTCCTGGCGGGTGTTCCGGACCCGCCGCCCGGGTGTCGGCAGCGTGGAGACGGATCGAGCCTGTGGGCATCGGGTCCTTGTAGGCGACGGTAGCGCCCTCGGGAAGGGCGATGGGGCGTTTTCGGCGGAAGCCCCGCAGATGAGGGGCCTGCCAGGGGCGGTCGGAGCGGGCGAAGGAACACGAATTCGGGGCACTGTGTCAGCAAGCGCGGCAATTGCGCGACCGCGCCCCGGGGCGATCTCACACCCTCTCGCGGGCTCGGTTTCCACGCCGGGTCGGCCCGACGAGGCGGAGCGCGGTGGGCCCGCCACATCCGCCTCGTCCGCCGCGCCGCGGAGGGATACCTCCCCAAAGGTTCTCCACAGCGCTATTCGGATCGGTTCGGGTGGGTTCCCGGCTCGACCGGCCGGCTCGGAGCCGGTGGTCCGCTCGTCGGTGGCCTGGAGCCGGTGGTCCGGGCGTCGGTGGTCCGGGGGGTCGGTGATCGGGAACGGAAACAGGGGAGTCGCCGGCCGGCCGAAGCCAACCGGGGCGAACCCACGTTCGACCAACGCGGTTCGCGACCGGCATCTCTTCCGCCCGGCCGTCCCGACCCCGACACCACGAATCCGGGCAGCCGAACACGACACAACAGCCGGCCGTTGCCACGCTAGCCCGCAACGAGCCCTCCGCGACAGGCGATTACCGGACACATACGCCAAGTGCGCCATACCAGCCCGCGCTTCGGACGGCCCGGGTTCACATTTCGGCACGGCGACGTGCGCTTCGGACGCCCGGAACCGAAGTCCGGCACCCCGAGGCGTGCTTGCCGCGGGCTCGCGAGCAACGGCCGCGCCCGTCCCCGCTCAGGCGTCGTCGTCGACGGCGGCGGCCAGTACCGTGCCTCGGGTGAGCAGGAATACTTCCGAACCGCCGTCGCCGCGGAGTTCGGCGACCCGACGGTGGAGCGAGGTGCGCCGGACGATGCCCCCGTCCGGATCGAGGTGGAGCAGCGTGCCGTTGCGAGTGACCATCGCGAACCCCGAAGGCGTGCCGGCCACCCCGTCGGCCAGGGGTTGTGCGATGTCCACGCGCCATCGAAGCGTCCCGTTCGCGGGGTCCACGGCCCGGTAACCGTCCCGCCCTTCACGCACGAAGAGCAGACCGCCGACGTATTTGACGGCCCCCGCCGGAAGTTCCCGCCCATTCATCGGCAACTCACCCACCACGTCCGACCCTTCACGGATCACCGCGAGCGAACCCGGCCCACACCTTGCGACCACCCGACCTGCACCCCCGGGCGTGAATACCGGTCCGCCGTCGATCATCCCCAGTGTCCCGGGCAGCCCCGCCCGCCACACCTCGACACCCGTCCGAGGGTCGATCGCCCACACCCGCGAGCCCTCCGCCTCCGCCATCAGCGCCAGGTGCCCCAATCGCGCCGGCAGTACCGTGGCACACCCCGGGCGCGCCTCCCACAACTGTTCGCCGGTCCGCAGGTCGAGCGCTCGCACCGGGGACCATCCACGCCATCCACCGATCAGCACCACATCTGCGATCACCGCGACATGCCCGGTCCATTTCGACACGCCGATCCGCCACCGCGGCGACCCGGTCGCGAGGTCGAGGCAGTCGAGGCGGTCCGGGCTCTGCGGCCGCACCAGGCACACGTCGCCTGCTCGCACGATGTTCCGCGGCCAGTCGCCGACCCGCGCGTCCCACGTCACCGAGCCGTCGTGGCGGTTCAGCCGCACGAGCCGGCTGGTCCGCTCGTGGACCAGTACATGGTCGTCGGCGACCAGAACCGAGGAGATCGCGCCGCGCTGGTGCAGGGCTCGTTCCCAAAGAGGTGGCGTGATCATCGCGCCACTCCACCAGAGGCCCGAGCGGTCCGGCAATCCGATGGTGGGCGGTGGTCGGCGAGATGTCTCGGGTACGGGGGAGTTGCCCGTGGGGGTGTAGGGGGCGGGGTATGGTTGGGGGATGCGGTTCACAGCGGGTCAGAGTTGGTGGCGCTCCTTCTAGGGGCGACCACCATTCGTGCATGACCAGGGTCGTTCGGACGGACGGCCCTTTTTTGTGCCCTGGATCAGGGGTGGGTGCCGTCGGGACGGCGACCCGTCCACCGACCAGGAGAAGATCATGACCGGCACACCGAACACCACGATGCACACCTCCGGTTCGGTCCTTCCGACCGAGTCGGCGGACCCGATCGACCTGACCGACTCGATCGACTCGATCGGTACGAACGCCGCGCAGGCTCGAAGTGCCGTTCTCGAAGCGCGGATTCGCCGCGAACCTGGGCGATTTCGAGTGCTCACCGGAGACCGCCCGACCGGACGGCTGCATCTGGGCCACTATTTCGGCACCCTGCACAATCGGGTGCGCCTGCAGAATCTGGGTGTCGAGCAATACCTGGTCATCGCCGACTACCAGGTGCTCACCGACCGCGACGTGGCCGACCGGCTGACGGAGTACGTCGACGGGCTGCTGCTCGACTACCTGGCGGTCGGGATCGACCCGGACCGGACCACGATCTTCACGCACAGCGCCATTCCGGCCCTCAACCAACTGCTGCTGCCCTTCCTCAGCCTGGTCTCGGTCGCGGAGTTGAGCCGCAACCCGACGGTCAAGGACGAGATCGCGCACTCGCGGCAGGCCGCGGTGAGCGGACTGATGTTCACCTATCCCGCGCACCAGGCGGCCGACATCCTGTTCTGCAAGGGCAACCTGGTTCCGGTCGGCCAGGACCAACTGCCGCACCTGGAGCTGACCCGCACCATCGCCCGCCGCTTCAACGACCGCTACCCGGCCGGCGGGCGTCCCGTCTTCCCCGAACCCGAGGCGCTGTTGTCGGCCGCACCGCTGCTGCTCGGCACCGACGGCACCAAGATGAGCAAGAGCCGGGGCAATGCGATCGCGCTGGAGGCGACGGCGGACGAGACGGCGAAACTCATCCGCGGGGCCAAGACCGACGCCGACCGGCACATCACCTACGACCCCGCGACCCGCCCGGAGGTCTCCGGCCTGGTCCTGTTGGCCGCGCTCTGCCAGGGCCGCGACCCGCATCGGGTCGCGGAGGAGATCGGTCCGGCGGGCGCCGCCGCGCTCAAGCGGACCGTCACCGAGGCGGTGAACGAGTTCCTGGCCCCGATCCGGGCCCGCCGAGCCGAGTACGCGCGCGACCCGGCCCAGGTCCGGCGCATCCTGCACGCGGGCAACGAACGGGCGGACACGGTGGCCCGGGCGACGTTGCGCGAGGTGCGCGAGGCGATGACGAGCCTCTACTGAATACAAGCCACACCAGCCACACAAGCCACACAAGCCAAGCCACGCATGGGCGTCAGCGGAGGCGGCCCAAATCAGGAAGAGGAATGACCTGAATCAGCGGGAGAATCGACCCGACGGTTCGGCGGTGACGCCCGCCGGGGTCGACGACAGGGAGTGGGCATGACGGGCACGGGCCGGGCACCGGCGGACGGTGCTCGACGACGGCCGGCGGTGACCCTCGACGCGTTGGTCCGGGCGCCGTCGTTGCCCGCGGACACCTACCCGCACCTGGTGGCGACCGCGCGCCAACTCAACCGGGCCGGGCATCGACGCGCGCTTCGAGTCCGTCCTCGAACGTTTCCTGGACGGACTGGCCCTGCTGCCCCGGACGACGAGGGCCGACCCGGACACAACCGGCCCGACCGACCCGACCGACCCGACCGGCTCGCCCGAACCGACCCGACCAACCGGCGCGACCGGTTCGCCAGAAGCAACCCAACCAACCGACTCGATCGGTTCGACCGACCCGACCGAGGAGGCCTGACGACGAGCCGCGAGGGCCGGACGGTAGGCTCGCGTGCCCGCTCCGTCATGATTCGACGTTGAATCACGCCTCGAATTCGGCGAGTTCACCAGGAATTAACCCGCCCTGTGCCCAACTGGGCGGTATTCGGTGGACGGTGGTGCCATCCATCCAGGACAATCCGCCGTCGGACTGTCGGCAAGCGATCAGTTTCGGGGCGCCGCGCAGTCTGAACTCCTGTATGCACCACAACTATTTCGACACCGTCCGGTTGGCTCCGGGCGGTGTCGTGGACAGTCTCGATCACCGGCCGTCAAACCCGGCGTCGAGCTGACTCCATGTTGTCGATCGACCGCTGCTTCCTTGGAATCAGCCCATCAGCTGGGGGAAACATGAACCGGATCAAGGCGCTTGCGGCGTTGCCGTGCGGGCGTCGATCCAAGTGGGTCGTGCTGGCCTTGTGGGTGGTGTTGCTCGTCGTGGCAATGCCGCTCTCGAGCAAGCTGACCGACGCTCAGAACAACGAGGTCTCGTCCTGGCTGCCCGCCGAGGCCGAGTCCACGAAGGTCATCCACGAACAGAAGGACTTCCGCCCGGACACGACGGTTCCCGCCGTCGTGGTCTACGAGCGGCAGTCCGGCCTCACGCCGGACGACACGAAGGCGATAGCCGAGGACCGGGCCAAGTTCGGCACCGCCAAGGGTGTCACGAACCAGGTCGAGCAGCCGGCGTTCGATCCGCTGAACAAGGCCGCGCAGACCCTGGTTCCGATCACCGTCAAGGACGGCGGCTGGAACGACCTCAATGTCGCGGTCGATCAACTCAAGGAAGCTCTGAAGGACAATCCGGCGGGCCTGAAGTCGTACGTCACCGGCCCGGCCGGCCTCGGCTCGGACCAGGCCTCCGCGTTCGAGGGCATCGACGGGACGCTGCTGTACGCGACGCTGGGCGTGGTCGTCCTGATCCTGCTGTTCACCTACCGCAGCCCGGTGTTGTGGCTGCTCCCGGTGATCTCGGCGGTCGCGGCGCTGTTCATGGCGCAGGCCGTGGTGTACCTGTTCACCAAGGCCGGCCTGGTCGTCAACGGGCAGAGCGCGGCCATCCTGACCGTGTTGATCTTCGGCGCCGGCACCGACTACGCGTTGTTGCTGATCGCGCGCTATCGCGAGGAGCTGCACCGGTACGAGGACCGGCACGACGCGATGGCCGCCGCGCTGCTCCGTGCCGGTCCGGCGATCGTGGCCAGTGCCGCGACGGTCGGCGTCGGCATGTTGTGCCTGATGGCCGCCGAGATGCAGTCCACCAAGGGCCTGGGCCCGGTCTGCGCGCTCGGTGTCCTGGTCGGCCTGGTCGCGATGACCACGCTGCTGCCCGCGCTGCTGGTGATCGTCGGCCGCTGGGTGTTCTGGCCGATCCGCCCGGCGTACGAGCCGGACGCCGTCACGCACGACGAGAACGGCATCTGGGCCAAGGCCGGCCGGCAGATCGCCCGCGGTCCGCGTCTGGTGTGGATCGTGACCGCGGTCATCCTCGGCGTGATGACCATCGGTCTGACCAACCTCAACGGCGACGGCATCGCCAACAAGGACTCGTTCACCAACAAGCCGCAGTCGATCAGCGGCCAGGAGGTCTCCGAGCGCTACTTCCCGGCGGGCTCCGGTGACCCGATCGTGGTGATCGGCCGGGAGTCGGCCGGGGCGACGCTGATGCAGACGCTTCAGGCGACCCCCGGGATCGCCCCCAACGGCGTGCGCCAGACCGGTGCGGCGAACGGGCGGGTGCAGATCGAGGGCGTGATGAGCGACTCGCCCGACTCGGCGGCGGCCAAGGCGACCGTCGACCGGGTCCGCGCCGCGATGCACGCGGTACCGGACGGCGCGGCCAAGGTCGGCGGCGGCACGGCGACCCAGATGGACATCGCCAAGGCGTCGAAGCACGACGACAAGGTGATCATCCCGCTCATCCTGCTCGTGGTGCTGATCGTGCTCGGCCTGCTGCTGAGGGCGGTGATCGCGCCGTTGGTGCTGATCGCCACCGTGGTGTTGTCCTTCGCCGCGGCTCTGGGCATCAGCGTGTTCCTCTTCGAGCACCTGTTCGGCTTCAAGGGCACGGACGTGAGCTTCCCGCTGTTCGTCTTCGTGTTCCTGGTGGCACTGGGCATCGACTACAACGTGTTCCTGATGAGTCGGGTGCACGAGGAGTCGAAGCGGCACGGGACCCGGCGCGGCGTGCTGATCGGGCTGTCCGCGACCGGTGGTGTGATCACCTCGGCCGGCCTGGTGCTGGCCGCCACCTTCGCGGTGCTCGGCACGCTGCCGATCGTCTCGTTCGCCGAGATGGGCTTCACCGTCGCGCTGGGCGTGTTGCTGGACACCTTCATCGTGCGCTCGGTCCTGGTCACCGCGCTGGGTCTGGACATCGGCCGCAAGATCTGGTGGCCGAGCAAGCTCGCGCAGCGCCCGGACGAGGAGGACGAGCCGAAGGCCGGTGGCGACGGCGACCGGGAAGGCGTCCTGGTGAGCTGATCCATCACGGGGCCGGTTCCACCGGCGCCGGATGATCGAGGGTGGTGGGCGGATCGCATCCGCCCACCACCCTCTTCGTGTCGGGGCCGGAGTCCGTGGCCCCAGGGCAAGGAATGCGCGGGCCCGCCCACGGCGAGGTCGCCTGCGGCGAAACCCCGCCCACGGCGCGGCCGTACGCCCCGAGCCCGCTGCGGCCCGGGGCGTGCGGGGGACTACGCGGTGCCGTTCCGGGCGCGGAGCGCGGCGAGGAACCACGCGAAGACCGGCGTCATGCTCGGCCAGGACGGCCAGCCGTTCATCACGCTCAGCAACTGCCAATAGCGCTCGGCGCGCGGGTCGCCACCGATCTCGAAGCGTTCGACCAGCCAGGCGACGAAGGCCGCGTCGGGCGTGCGATCGAACGCGGCGGCGTACTGCGCGAGCAGGTCGGCGACCACCGGTTCGGCCTCGGGCGAGGTCGGCTCGACGCCGGCCGTACGGGCCGCCTCGACCAGTTCGCGGGTGACCGTGGTCAGCCGCTCGTGTGCGTCCGGCGCGACGTCTTCGCCGCGGCCGCGCTCCTGCGCCTGGTACTCGGCCATCCGCCGAATCGACGCGCGGAAGTCGGGGTCGGCGACCAACTCGCCGAGCTCGACCCACGCCTCGACCTGCTCGGATGTCGGGTCGTCCGGCAGGTTCGGCAGTCCGCAGCGCATCCTGGCCAGGAAGTCCGGGTCCACGTCCAGGTCGGCGAAGGTCGCGTCGAGGAAGTCGGTGATGATCCTCCGGCGTTCCTCGTCGGACAGTTTCGCGAGCTTGTGCATCAGTTCCAACTCCTCGGGACTCGATCCCCGCCGAGCCACCGCGCGCAGCACGGCCCGACGCAGCCGCAGGGTGCGGATCTGCGTGTCCACCGCGTTCGCGTGCGCCAGCGCGACCTCGCCGACGGTGACCTCGCGCGCCAACACGCGACGGATGGTCTCCAGATCGATGCCGAGGTCACGCAGCGTGCGCACGAGTTCGAGGCGGACCAGCGCGTCGAGGTCGTACAGCCGGTAGCCGGCCGGACTTCGTTGAGTGGGCGGCACGACACCCGCGTCCGCGTAGAACCGGATCGTGCGAACCGACAAGCCGGTCCGCCGCGCCAGGTCGCCGATCGAATACAGGGTCGCGCCGTCCATGTCCCTCACCGTGCCGTCTCCACCGGGTGGAGACTCAAGTCCGAGCCCCGAGCCTACGAGTTCGCGGCCCGCGGAGCGGCCCTGATCAGCCCTTGAGCCCGATCCGGTCCATCAGCACCATGCCGTCGTTGGTGAGCACCATGCCCACCACCGTCGAGCGGTGGAACCCGGTGACCACGGACGACTGGTACGTCCACAACGGCGCGTCCTGCTTGAGCTGCGCGGCGATCGCGGTATACGCGGCCTTGCGCTGGGCCGCGTCGTTCGTGGTCCGGGCCTTGTCCAGGTTCTGGTCCACGGTGGGGTTGGCGTACAGCAGGTAGTTGTTCGGGCTGGTGCTGTACAGGTTCACGTACAGCCCGGGTTCGGCGTCCGAGAGGTAGTAGCTGAACATCGCGGCCTGGTAGTTCTTGTTGATCACGATGTCGGTCTGGAACGCGGCGATGGGCATCGGGGCGATCTTGACGCCGATGTTCTTCAGGCCCTGGAGCGAGGTCATGATGTATTCGGCGGTCCGCTGCGCGTTCGCGTTCTGCGGGATCGAGTATGTGAAGTCCAGCGGCTTGCCCTCGGCCGCCAACTCGTTCAGCAGCCGCTGCGCCTCCGCGCGGTCGGTGCGTTGAACGGTCTCGGTACCCGGGTCCACCAGCGGGCTGTCCGGCGGGAAGATGCTGTGCGTGGGCGTGCCGTTGCCGCTGAAGGAGATCTTGTTCACCTCGTTCGCGTCCAGCGCGAGCTGCACCGCGCGGCGGGCCCGGACGTCGTCGAACGGGGCGCGTTTGTTGTTGAAGTAGAGCGACTCGCCGCCGATGATCGTGACGACCTTGGTCTCCAGGCCCTTCTGCTTGGCCTTGACCGGGTCCTCCGCGTTGACCGACACCTTCAGGTCGGCGCCGCCGGAGTAGACGGTCTCCAGGGCCTGCGTGCTGTCCTGGATGATCTTGAACACCACGGTGTCCGCGTACGGCTTGCCCGCGCCCTGCCAGTAGCCCGGGTTCTTGACGAACGTCATGTGGTCGCCGTTGGTCCACTCCTTGAACGTGTACGGACCGGCGCCGACCGGACTGCGGGCGAAGCCGGCCGGGTCCTTGCGGTAGGCGGCGGGCGAGACGATGAAGGCCAGGTTGGACGCGACGATGTGGTCGAAGTTGGCGTTCGGACCGGTCAGCGTGATCTTGAGCGTGGTGGGGTCGACCACCTCGGTGGCCTTGACCGCCTGGATCGTGCCCGCCTGGTACGACTTGCGCGCCGGTGCGGCGTGCTCGTCCCAGGTGAACTTCACCGCCGCCGCGTCGTAGGGCGTGCCGTCGGAGAACTTGACGTTCGGCTTGAGCTTGAGCGTCCACGAGGCGTTGCCCGGGTCCGGGGTCAGGCTTTCGCCGATCTGCGGCATCACCTTGCCGGTTTTCGCCTCGTGCCAGAACAGCGAGTCGTAGACCGCGTTGAGCCGGCTGTTGTCGGTATAGGAGTTGCTCAGCGCACCGAACGGGTCCATCGAGCGCATGTCGCTCGCCATTGCCACGGTCAGCGTCCCGCCGCTCTTGGGTGCGACCGTGGAGGTGTCCGCGTCCTTGGCCGCCTTGTCCTCGCCGCCACCGCACGCGCCCAGCACCAGGCACGCGGCGACGGCGGGGATCACGGTACGGAAGGCGCGCCCGCCGGCGGGGCTCCGGGCCGGGTCGTCGGGGCCCGGTATAACGCGTTTCGTGTCCATGTCTGTGCCTCGCTTCGATCTGTGCGCCGACCCCCGAGGGGCAACCGGTGGCGGAGCATAATCGAAGCCGCGAACGATCTTTGTCGCGCTTTTTCGGGTACTGATGGATGTTTCGCCCGGCGCGGCCCCGCCGCCGCCCCGGCACCCCTCCGGCGGCGCCCGCGGGCAAGTTCCGTATCGATTGGTCCGGTTGATCGACCGCGCCCGGAAGCCCTCGTCCGCGACGAGGGCTTCCGGGCGGTGTGCCGAGTCGGGTGCCGGATGTCTGTCGGGTGCCCGACTCCCCGGTACCCGCCGCGCTGTGCGGCAGGTGTCAGCGCACCGGCCGCAGGGTCTTGCTCCACAGCACGGTGGAGGCGCCGTCGCGCAGATTGACCGTCAGATCACCCGAGGGGCCGTCGATCTCGACTTCGCCGAAGTGCTGGAACCCTTCCAACGGCGAGTAGTTCGCGCGCGGCGGAGCGTGCACGAACTCGGCCTTCGGGCCGAACGTGCCGTCCAGCGCGTTGGGGCCGAACGCGCCCGCGTTCAACGGACCCGAGACGAACTCCCAGAACGGGTCGAAGTCCTTGAACGCCGCCCGCGCGGGGTCGTAGTGGTGCGCCGCGGTGTAGTGCACGTCGGCGGTCAGGAACACGATGCCGCGCACGCCGCGTCGTTGCGCGGTGCGCAGGATCGTGGCGAACTCCATCTCCCGACCCAGCGGCTGTCCCGGGTCGCCCTGCGCGACGCCCTCCTGTGCGGCGGCGCCGTCCGGCACCACCAGGCCCAGCGGCAGGTCGTTGGCGATCACCTTCCAGGTGGCCCGGCTCTGCGACAGCCCCTCGATCAGCCACCGCCGCTGCCGGTCGCCGAGCAGCCCGCGCTCGGGGTCGGCGTAGCGGTTGTCGCCGTTGGGGTCCTTGTAGGTGCGCATGTCCAGGACGAACACGTCCAGGTGCCGGCCGTAGGAGAGCTTGCGGTAGACCCGGTCGTCACCGATCGGCACCCACTCGCGGAACGCCTGCCTGGCGCGCGCGGCGAGCACGTCGACGCGCTTCTCGGTGTAGCGCGCGTCGTCCAGGATCTGGCCCGGGTACCAGTTGTTGCGCACCTCGTGGTCGTCCCACTGGTTGATCTGGGCGACCTCGGCGGCGAACGCCCGGTAGTTGCGGTCGAGCAGGTTGTAGGCGAACTGGCCCCGGTACTCGGTCAGCGACTCGGCGACCTTGGACTTCTCCGGCGTGACCACGTTGTGCCAGATCCGGCCGTCGGGCAGCGGCACGCTCTCCACCAGCGGGCCGTCCGAATAGACCGTGTCGCCGCTGTTGAGGAAGAAGTCCGGACGCAGCCGGCGCATCTGCTCGAAGATGGTCATGCCGCCGATGTCCGGGTTGCTGCCCCAGCCCTGGCCGACGGTGTCGCCGGACCACACGAACCGCACGTCGGAGCGGCTGCGCTCGCTCGGCGCGGTGAACAGCGAACCGGTCACCGCCTCGCCGGCCGCACCGCGCTCGCCCTCGACCCGGACGCGGTAGTGGATCCGCCGCCCCGCCGGCAGGTCGCGCAGGCGAACCCGGCCGGTGAGGTCGCCGGCCGGGGTCAGCCACGGACCCCGTACGCGGTGCGCGTCGCGCAGGTCGGGCCGGGTGCCGTACTCGACGATCAGCCGACCGGGCCGATCGGCGCGGCCCCACACGATCGCCGAGGACGCGGTGGCGTCGCCGCTCTGCACACCGTGGCTCAGGCTCGGCCGGCCGGAGGCCACGTACGCGGGCGCGTCCGACGTCGAGGCCGAGGCCGTGCTCGCGCCCACCACAGGAGCGATCGCCAGGCCCGCGCCGACGACGGAACCGGTGCGCAGGAGGGTCCTTCTGTCCACTGAGGTCATGGACATGTGTGTAGTGGCGCCGGGCGACGTACCGGCGAACGCCGGCTTGCCGGTTCGTCAAGTCTGGTCGGCGGGCCGGGGGCGACCGGACGCTCGGGCACGCGGGCGGCGGGCCGGGCGAGGTGTCTCTTGTTTCCGTCGGCCGCTGCGCCGATGATCCGTTCCACGCGGGCGCCGGCCGCGCCGGGTGGCCGGCCGTGACGAAGGGCGGGCCACGGCATGGGCGCACGGTTCGACGGACAGCGGGTGCTCGTGACGGGCGCGTCCTCCGGGATCGGCGCAGCGACCGCACGCGCGTTCGCCCGCGAGGGCGCGGTGGTCGGGCTGGGTGCGCGCCGGACCGAGCGGCCGGCGCGGGTGCCGGCCGACCTTCGCGAGGACAGCCCCGACTCGCGGATGTGGCCGTTGGACCCGGCCGAGGTGGAGGCCCTCCCGGACTTGGCGGCGACGGTGGAGCGGGAACTCGGCGGGGTGGACATCCTGGTGAACAACGCCGGCATCCCCAAGCGGCGGCGCGGCGCGAAGTTGTCCGGCGAGGATCTGCGCGAGGTGACGACCGTCAACTACGAGGCGCCGGTCCGGCTGACCGCCGCGCTGCCGCCCGCGATGCCGACGCGGGGCACCGGACACGTGGTCAACCGCGCGATGCGCGAGCGCCTGACACCGCGCTGACCCGGAGCCCATCAGGCACGCGCTACCCGGGCTCGTCGGTGGTGCCGTGCTCGCGCCAGGGGTAACCGTGTGCCCGGAACGCCCGGGCCACCGCGTGCCGGCCGACCCGCGGCAGGCCCCCGCCGAGCGGGTGGGCGTCGTGGTCGAACAGGACCACCCGCTTGTCGTCGAGCCGGACCGCGCCTATCGCGGTCCGCTCGATCGTGGTGCTCCGGTCGTTGTGCTCGAGCAGGACCCGGGTGTCGGTGAGGGTGAAGCGGGTCGACTCCGCGACGGCGACGAAGGCGACGCCCAGGCCCAGGATCAAGCCGAGGACCGCGCCGAGGGCGACCTGCGACGGCTGCTCCGCGGCGCCGACGATGCGCACGACCGAGCGCATGGGAAGGATCGGCAGTTCCATCGCCAGCCGGGCCAGCGGCGGCAGCACGAACCCGAGCAACAGTCCGAGCGCCGGTATCCCGCCGAAGATCACCAGCCGATCCGCGCGCGAGTAACCCAGGACCGTGCGCCCCTCGGCGGCCTGCGCCGCCCACCCGTCCGTGTGGGCGGTCCGCTCGTCGGCCATGGCGTGCCCTTCCCTTCCCCCGCGGTGGGCGGCCGGATCCGTCCGCCTCCACCTCGATGTTAGGGAGACCCGGTCGGCGCCCGCAGCGGCCGAAGGTCGATCACGCGCAGACTTATGTCGAGGGCGCCGAGCCGAACCGCCGGGCACGTGGCCCGGACGACCCCGAGCCGCGAGCCCCGCACCGAGCGGCGTGCGACGTGCGGCGTATGCGGGAGGGTCGATCGGCCCGGCCCGGCGGCCCGACTACTCCACCACGGTCAGCACGATCTTTCCCGAGGTCCGCCCGCTCTCGCCCAGTTCGTGCGCCTTGCCCGCCTGCTCGAGCGGCAGCACCGCGTCGATCACCGGCCGCAACAGGCCCGCCTCGACCAGGGCCGCGATCTCCTTGAGCCCGCCCTGGTCCGGCTCCACGATGGTGAACCCCGCGCGCAGCCCCGCCGCCTCGGCGACCGGCACCAGGTCCACCTCCGCCGGCGACGCCAGCGAGACCACCAGGCCGCCCGGCCGCAACGTGCGCAGCGAGCGCGGCCCGTACTCGCCGCCGATGGTGTCCAGCACGACGTCCACGTCGCGGACCGTCTCGGCGAAGTCGACGGCCGTGTAGTCGATCACCTCGTCCGCGCCGAGCCCGCGCAACAACTCGTGCTTGGCCGCGCGGGCGGTGCCGATCACGTACGCGCCGCGCGCCTTGGCGATCTGGACCGCGAGGTGGCCCACGCCACCCGCCGCGGCATGGATCAGCACCCGTCGGCCGGGGCGTACGTCGGCCGCGTCCACCAGCGACTGCCACGCGGTGAGCGCGGCCAGCGGCAGCGCCGCGGCCTCCACATGCGAGAGGCCGGCCGGCTTGCGGGCCAGGTGGCGCGCCGGCGACGTGACGAACTCGGCGTAGGCACCGGCCGGCAGTGGCAGTCGGGGCATCCCGAACACCTCGTCGCCGGGCCGGAAGACGCTGACGCCCAGGCCGACCTCCTCGACCACACCCGACACGTCCCAGCCCAGCGGGACGGGAGTGTCGCCGAGCAGCCCGCCGCTCGCCCGGTGCCAGTAGTCGGTCGGATTCACCCCGGCCGCGTGCACCCGGACCAGGACCTCGGCCGGCCCGGGCGTCGGGCGCTCCACCTCGACCACCTTCAGTACCTCGGGTCCGCCCAGCGTCTCCTGTCGGATGGCGCGCATCGTCATCACATTCCCCTGCCCGTGTTCGGGTCGATCCTCGTGCCCGGCGCGGTGACCGGGACCGTTCGCCGGTTCTCGGCGCCCGGCGCGGGACCAACTCTGTCGGGGCGGCCGGACCCCATCGAGTGGCCCGATAGCCACAATGTGAAAGGATCGGGCCATGCATCGCGTCGTGGTCCTGGCCCTGGAAAACGTCTATCCCTTCGAACTGGGCATCCCGGTCCGGATCTTCGGCACCGCCACCGGCGCCGACGGGGAACCGCTGTACGAGGTGGTCACGTGCAGCCTCGACGGCCGGCCGGTGCGCACCAGCGCCGACTTCACCATCGGCGTCGAGCACGGCGTCGAGGCGCTGGCGACCGCCGACACCCTGGTCCTGCCGCCCTTCGTGTGCGGCGTGGACGAGAACGACGAACCGGACTGGCTCCCCGAACCGCTGGCCCGGGCCCTGGCCGGGCTGCGTCCGGGAGTGCGGATCGTGTCCATCTGCACCGCGTCCTACGTGCTCGCCGCCGCCGGCCTGCTCGACGGCCGCCCGGCGACCACGCACTGGAACGAGGCCGACCGGTTCCGCAGGCGTTTCCCCCGGGTCGACCTCGACCCGGACGTGCTGTTCGTCGACGACGGCGACATCCTCACCGCCGCCGGCGTGGTCGCCGGCATCGACCTGTGCATGCACCTGCTGCGCCGCGACCACGGCAGCGAGGTGGCCAACCGGGTCGCGCGGCGCTGCGTGGTGCCGCCGTGGCGCGAGGGCGGTCAGGCGCAGTTCATCGAACGCCCGGTGCCGGAGCCGTCCTCGGCGGCCACCTCGGCGACCCGGGAATGGGCCCTCGAACACCTGCACCGCCCGCTGTCGTTGGCCGAGTTGGCCGACCACGCGCGGATGAGCGTACGCACCTTCACCCGGCGCTTCCGGGACGAGGTGGGCATGACGCCGGGTCAGTGGTTGACCCGGCAGCGGGTCGAGCACGCCCGGCGACTGCTGGAGACCACCGACCTGACCGTGGACCGGATCGCCGACCGGGCCGGCTTCGGCACCGGCGCCTCGCTGCGTCAACACCTGGTCGCCACCATCGGGGTGCCGCCGATGACCTACCGCCAGACCTTCCGCACCCACGATCGGGCGCCCGTCGATCAGGTGCCGGCACGCGGGTGAGGGACCGGGTGCCCGCGTCGTCCCGACCATGAGCGGGGTGCTCGGGGCGTCCTTCCGACGGGTGATCGGGATCAAGTCGGCCGACCGGGCGGCCGATACCTCCGACAACGTGCCCACGCTCCGGAGGAGATCCACTCGTGCCGTCGCCGTCCCGTGTCGCCGTCTCCCTCGTCGCCGCCGCGACCCTCGCGTTCGCGGGGATCGCCGCGCCCTCGGCCGCGGCGCCCGCCGGCGTCGCGGCGCCCGAGGGCGGTTACGCGGCACTGGGCGACTCGTACAGCTCGGGCGTCGGCGCGGGCGACTACCTCGCGGACGGCGGCGCTTGCAAGCGCAGCGCGAACGCCTACCCCGCATTGTGGCAACAGGCGCACGCGGCCGCCGAGTTCGACTTCGTCGCGTGCTCCGGGGCGACCACGGCGGATGTGCGCGCACGGCAACTGTCCGTGCTGGACGGCGACACCACGCTCGTGACGATCAGCGCGGGCGGCAACGACGTCGGATTCGCCGAGACGATCACGACCTGCGTCCTGGGCGGCGACCGGGACTGCTCGGACGCGGTGGCCCGGTCGATGGACTACACGCGCGACCGGCTGCCCGCGGAGCTGGACGACACCTACGCGCGGATCCGCCGGCAGGCGCCGAACGCACGGCTCGTGGTGCTGGGCTATCCGCGCCTGTTCGAACTCGGCACCTGTCTCCTGGGGTTGAGCGAGAACAAGCGACGCGCGCTGGACCGGGCGGCCGACACGTTGGTGGAGACCACGGCGACTCGCGCGGCGGCCGGCGGCGCCCACTTCGCGGACGTCCGGGATCGCTTCGCGGGGCACGGGGTGTGCGGCGCGCAGGAGTGGCTGCACGGGCTGACGTTGCCGGTCGACGAGTCGTACCACCCGACCGTCACGGGGCAATCCCGGGGATACCTCCCGAGCCTGGTGGCGATCACCGGCTGAGTGTTCCGGTGGGTCGGTCCGAACCCGCGGCCAACACCTCGCCAAGGGCGGTGTGTTGGTAGTGCACCGAGCGGCCCACCCGGATGCCGGTGATCAGATCGGCGCGGCGCAGCACGGCCAGGTGGTCGCCGACCGTGCCCAGGCCGAGACCGAGCCGGGCCGCGAGTTGGGTGGTGGTGGCCCGGGTGGCCAGCGCGCGCAGGATCATCGCCCGCGTGGTGCCCAGCAGATCGGCCAGCGCGGCGTCGTCGGCGCGGGCCGGAGCACCCAGGAGTTCGGCCACGCCGCAGGCCGGATACACGATGGCGTACGGCCACGGCGGCTCCACGTAGGCGATGAACGCACCGAACGCCGACGGGACGAACAGCAGCCCGGCGCCGTCGAGCGTCACCGTGTCGGCGGCGTGGCGGGTCACCTCGATCACGCCCTCGTCGCGCCACCGCAGCCGCGGCGACAGGTCGCTCAGCGCCGCACCCCAGCCGTACGCCGCCAACCGCCCGGCGGTACGCACCAGATCGCGCTCCAGCACGGCGCGCAGCGCCGGCCACCGCGGCTCCAGCAACGTCGTCCACGCGGCCTCGATCGCATCCGCCAAGCGGGCGACCACGTCGGGGGAGTCGAGCAGCGCCCGGACCGAGGCCGAAGGCGGGCGCATCCCCTGCAGGTTGCGCGCGATCTCGCCGTGGGCGCGGGCCGCCGACGTGGCCCGCAACACGGTCAGCTCGTCCCCGATGCCGGCCGGTGTCCCCGAGGGCGGCGGGTGCAGGAAGTCCGCGTTGTAGGCGCCGCGCCGGTACAGCGACGTCATGGCCGCGACCGCCGGCAGTTCCCGGCGCAGTCGCTCGTACGCCGGCCGCAGCCGCTCGATCCACGGCCGCAGCGGCCCTGCCTGGTGGTTTCCCGACAACGTCCGCAGCACCATCACCGTCTCGCCCAGCGGGGAGATGCCGAACCTGCTGCGGGCCACGTCGGCCGGCCCGACCTCGATCCTGAGCATGCGTGGCCTCCCACCCGGCAGCCTGCCAGGTTTCGGTGGTGCCCGAAAGGTTGGCCGGCGGGCGGCGTGGCGCGGCACGCTCGCCCGCATGATCGGCGACGACGTCAAACCGGCGACCTACCGCGAGGTCTTCGCGGTGGGCGCCTTCCGGGTGCTCTTCGGTTCCTATGTCCTGCTGCTGATCGGCGACACCGTGCGGATGCTCGCGCTCGCGGTGCTCGTCTACGAACGGACCGGGTCTCCGGCACTGTCCGCGCTCGCCTACGTCGCCGGGTTCGTTCCGCAGGCGTTCGGCGGCGCGCTGCTGCTCTCGCTCACCGACCGGGTGCCGGTGCGCGCGGCGATGGCCGGATACGACCTGATCCGCTGCGCGCTCGCGCTGGTGCTCGCGCTCGACGTACTCCCGGTGTGGACGGTCCTGTTGCTGCTCGCGAGCGTGGGACTGGTCAGCCCGGTCGCGGGCGCCGCGCGGCAGCGCACGCTGCCCGAACTGCTGCACGGCGACGCCTACGTGCTGGGGCGCTCGGTGTTCGGGATGACCGCCGGCGCGATGCAGGTGCTCGGCTTCGCGGTCGGCGGCCTGCTGCTCGCGCTGGTCGGGTCGAGCGGCGCGCTGCTGTTCGCGGCGGCGACCGCGCTGGCGTCCGCCGTGGTCGTGCGCCTGGGCCTCGCGCCCGGGCCGCGCACCGAGCGCACCGAGTCGACCCGGGCCGAGGGCACGGTGCGCGCGACCCTGCGGGTCAATCGCGAACTGCTCGGCGACCGGGCGGTGCGCGGCCTGCTGCTGGCCCAGTGGATCCCGGCCAACCTGGCCGTCGCCGCCGAGGGCGTGGTCGTCCCGTACTCTCCCGGTCACGCCGGGGTGCTGTACGGCTCGGCCGCCGCCGGGATGTTGCTCGGCGACCTGGTGGTGGGGCGCTTCGTACGCCCGGCCCGCCGCGAACGCCTGGCGTTGTGGCTCGCCCTGCAACTCGGCGTCCCGCTGCTGTTCTTCGCCGCGGGCCCGCCGCTGTGGGTGAGCGCCGGCCTGTTCGTCCTGTCCAGCACGGGTCTGTCCTACCAGCTCGGCCTGCAACGCCGCTTCCTGGAGGCCGTCCCGAAGGCCGCCACCGGCCAGGCGATGGGTCTGGCGATGACCGGCACGATGACCCTCCAGGGCCTCACGATGGCGGGCGCCGGAGCACTGGCCGGGGTGCTGGAACCGGCTCATGTGATCGCGCTGGTCGGGGCGGCGTCGATCGCCGGCACGTTGGCGATTCACCGGGTGCTGGTGCCGGGCCGGGTTGCGCGGGCGGTCGTGCCGGCTCCGGTGGCCGAACCGGGTCGGATCGCCTGACCCGGATCCCACTCCCGATCGGATCCGGGTCGATGACGATCCGGATCCGGCCTTCGGCCGGGGCCGGTGCGTCCGGGGCATCCGGGGGTGGCGTGCAATGTGGTCGTTCGGGGAACTCCGGAGGGTTCCGGGAGGGCGCGATCGTCCTCGGCGCGTCGATCCGACATTCTGTGCGCCGGGATGTCGAGAACCGTCGGCCGGCTCCGACCCGGTTGCGAGTGGCCCGCCGGGGGATTCGGGAGATGGACCCCGAGCCTGCGATCGGGCCGCGCCGACCGGATCGGGCCGCCGCGTGGACCGCGTGGCCCGACCAGACCCGACCAGACCAGAGCCACCAGGAGGCACCCGATGAAGTTCATGCTGCTGATCCACAACCGCCCGGGATTCGTCGAGGAACTCTCCGAGGCGGAGCGCACCGAGTTGTTCGGCGAGGTGGACGCCCTGATGGCGGAGCTCACCGCGTCCGGGGAACTGCTCGGCGGCGAGGCGCTCGCCGATCCCGCGCAGACCCGGACGGTCCGGGTCCGCGACGGTGTACCGGCGGTCACCGACGGCCCGTTCGTCGAGGCCAAGGAGCACTTCGCCGGCTACCTGCTGGTCGAGTGCGAGAGCACCGAGCGGGCCGTCGAGATCGCCGCACGCTGGCCGGACGCCCGGTACTGGGCGATGGAGGTACGCCCGGTGATGACGGATTCCGGGACGGAGATGTGAGCCCGGACGCGCACGTCGAGGGCCTGCTGCGGGAACTGACCCCGCAGGTCCTCGGCGTGCTCGTCCGTCGGCACGGCCAGTTCGACGCGTGCGAGGACGCGGTCCAGGAGGCGCTGCTGGCCGCCACCGTGCAATGGCCCGTGGAGGGGATCCCGGACAGTCCGTGGGGCTGGCTGCTCACCGTGGCGGACCGGCGGCTGATCGACCACTGGCGCAGCGAACGGGCCCGGCGCAACCGTGAGGAGCGGCTCGCCGCGCGGGCCCCGGCCGACGAGCACGTCTCGCCCGCACCCGGCGACGAAGCGCCCGGCGACCGCGACGACACGCTGACCCTGCTGTTCCTGTGTTGTCACCCCGCGCTGACGGGGGCCTCGCAGGTCGCCTTGACGCTGCGCGCGGTCGGCGGCCTGACCACCGCGCAGATCGCCGACGCGTTCCTGGTGCCGGAGGCCACCATGGCGCAGCGGATCAGTCGGGCCAAGCAGCGGATCAAGGCCGCCGGCGGTCGGTTCGGCGGTGCGATCGGACCCGAGTCGATCGAGCGCCTGGGCGCGGTGCTGCACGTGCTCTATCTGATCTTCAACGAGGGCTACACCGCCGGCTCGGGCCCCGATCTGCTGCGCACCGACCTGACCGCCGAGGCGATCCGGCTGACCCGCGCGGTGCGCCGGTTGCGGCCGGACGACGGCGAGGTGTCCGGGTTGCTCGCGCTGATGTTGCTGACCGACGCCCGCCGGGCCGCGCGTACCGCCCCGGACGGCGGGCTGATCCCGCTGGCCGAGCAGGACCGGAGTCGCTGGAACGCGGAGGCGATCCGCGAGGGCGACGCGTTGGTCACCGACGCGCTCACGTGGGGACCGCCGGGGCCGTACCAGGTGCAGGCCGCGATCGCCGCGGTGCACGCCGAGGCGGCGCACGCCGACGATACGGACTGGCCGCAGATCCTCGCGCTGTACCGACTGCTCGCGCACCTGTCGCCGGGCCCGATGGTCACCCTCAACCAGAGCGTCGCGGCGGCGATGGTGCACGGCCCCCGAGCCGGCCTGGACCTGCTCGACACGCTGGCCGAGGACGAGCGGATGACCGGGCACCACCGATTCTGGGCGGTCCGCGGCCATCTGCTCGAACTGGCGGGCGACGGCGAAGCGGCCCGGGAGGCGTACCGCACGGCGGCCCGCCGGACCACCAGCCTGCCCGAGCGGCGCTACCTGGAGATACGCGCGGCGCGGGTGGCCGGCGGGGGGTGATCCGGTGCCCGGGTCGGGTGCCGGGCATGCGGCACCTTCGCCCGCCTGCCCGCTCGTATGTACGTACGTATGGAGGTGTGTACGTGCGGGAGTGGTCTCGAAAACTCTTCTCGGGAATTCGCCGGGAGGTGTCGAGGACCGGGGCCCGGCTCCGACCTCACCGTGAGAACAGCGAAGACAGGCACTGACAGGAGCCCGACATGCGCAAGATCCTCTACATGGTCCACCAGTCGCTCGACGGTTACATCGAGGGGCCGAAGGGCGAATTCGACTGGCCGGTGATGGGCCCGGAGCTGTCCGACTTCGGCCAGACGCTGAACGAGGGGGTCGACACGTTCCTGTACGGCCGGGTCGTGTGGGAAATGATGTCCGGCTACTGGCCGATCGCCGAGACGATCTCCACCGACCCGCACGACCTGCGGTTCGCGCCGATCTGGCGGGCGACCCGGAAGGTCGTCGTCTCGGCCACGCTGGAGCGGGCCGAGTGGGGCGCCGAGGTGATCGGCGCGAACCTCGCCGAGGACATCGCCGCGCTCAAGCGGGAGCCCGGCAAGGACATCCTGCTCACCGGTGGGGCCGGACTGGCCAACACGCTCACCGGACTCGGCCTGATCGACGAGTACCTGATCTTCGTGCACCCGGTGATCCTCGGCGGCGGCAAGCCGGTCTTCCGGGCCGACGAGACCCGGCACCCGCTGACGCTGGTCGATTCGCAAACGTTGGACGCGCGCACCGTCCTGCTGCGCTACGAACGCGCGGGCGAGTAGCGGTAGTCCGCCGTCTCGGCGGGGCCCGGGCGGTTCGGCCCGGGAGCCGGCGGCCGTCGGTCCGCGGCCGTCAGCCCGGGAGTTTGCCGGCCGCGCGATCGGCGAGCCAGCCGTCGAAGGCGGTTCGGGCCTCGGCGGCGTCCTGTTCGGTCAACGGGCGGGACTGGTGGGTGATTTCCAGGTGCACGCCGTTGGGGTCGAAGCAGTACACCGAGTACCAGACGCCTTCGTGGTCGATCGGGCCCCGGACCTCGACCCCGTGTCGACGGATCTGCTCGGCCATCGCGTCCACTTCGGCGACGGAGTCCACGGCGAGTGCGACGTGCCGGGTCCACCACTCGAGACCGTCGGGCACGGGCGCGTACTCCTTGGCCACGTCGAAGAACGCGATGCACTCGCCGCTCGCGAGCGCGTAGAAGACGTGCAGGAAGGGCGCGGTGACCTCGCCGCTGCTGGTGGTCCGGGACTCCTCGCGGACCGCGCCCGCGAGTTCGGCGCCGACCGCCTCGGTCCAGAACCGGTGCGTCGCGGCCAGATCGCGGGTCTGGTAGGCGAGGTGGTTCAGCGCTACCGGCACGGCCATGGTGTGCTCCTGTTCGCCCGACGGTGAGCAACTTCGGTGCACCATGCACGATATCGGGAACACGGCCGTCCCGACACCGCGTCGCGACGAGCCGGCGAATCGGCGGTCGGCCGCGGGCCGGAAGGGTGGCAAGCTGGTCGATCCGTTCATCGAGGGTGTCGGTGGGCCGTCACTCGATCGAGGGTCCGGCTGAGTGGGCACCCACCTGGGGAGAGGCTTTCATGTGGCGCTGGTCCTCGAGAGGCAGTGCGAGTGGATGACCGGTTGCCTTTGGGAGCGCGGGCGCGCGTTCCGGGAAACAAGGAGGTCGTGATGGTGGCTGCCGGTGAAGTGCCGGGCTACGCACAGAAGTTGGGCGTCAAGCGGTCCATGGTCGTCCAGGAGTTGGGCTGGGACGAAGACACCGATGACGACATGCGCGCCGATATCGAGGACGCGATCGGCCGAGCGATGGTGGACGACGAGACCGACGAAGTCGTGGAGGCCGCCCTGCTCTGGTGGCGGGCGGGCGATGGCGATCTGGTGGACGAACTCACGGATATCGTGCGCCCCCTCGCCGAGGAGGGCTTTGTCTGGGTCCTCACCCCGAGGACCGGCCGGCCCGGCTTCGTCGATCAGAACGAGATCGCCGAAGTCGCGGACGCGTCCGGCCTGACACACACCGACACGGTGACCCTCGGGAGTTGGTCCGGCAGTCGGTTCGTCCGGCCCGGGACCTCCGCCGAACAGGGCTGGTGACAACGGGTATCGAAGCGGACTCTCGGCCGGGGCCGGCATCGGCGCGTGGCTCGGTCCGCCGAGGGCCTGATGGACCGGGGCCGCAATTTCCATGGGCGACCGGCCGCCGGTTGGCGCGTTCGGCCCGGTGACCTGCCGACCGGGTCACGTCGCCTGCCGGTCTTCCGGTGTGTATTGCGTCCTGCCACGATCGTTTCCGGCCGACCGCCCGGCCGACGAGCGGCGCGGCGGGCCGGGGAGCCCGGCGTGACTCGGTGGTCGCGGGACGGAACCTGCGTATGAGACGCGGTGGTTCTCAGGTGGTGCGGGCGGGGCGCCACATGGTGGTCACGATGTGTCCGGTGTCGAGTGTGACGGTGTCGAGGGGGACGAAGCCGGCTCGGCCGTACCGTGCGTTGTTGGCGGGGTTGCACGACTCCAGGTAGGCGGGCGTGCCGAGGGCGTCGACGCGGTTCAGGCTCTCGGCGAGCAGGCCCATGCCCAGTCCCCGGCCGCGGTGGTCGTCGTGGGTGGCGAGCAGGCTCAGGTAGAAGTGCGGCTCGTCGGGCTGGGCCGCGCCGAGCAGTTCGAAGATGCGGAGGACGCGGTCCGCCGTGGTGCGATCGCCGCTGTCGACGAGGTACCGCTCCAGGCCTTCCTCCTCGTCGGCCGACAACTCCGTCCCGCCCGGCGGGATCCACAGGGCCGCCGCCTCGACGTGCTCGGTCACCAGCGCCCAGGGGTACCGCAGTGCCGACGTGGCGAACAGCCGCCACAAGGCCGCCGCCTGCACCGCGCGCCGATCGCGGTCCGGGAACGCGGGGCCCCACATGGGGTCGTCGAAGAACGCGGTGGTCAGGGTGGCGACGATCGGGTCGATGTCGTCGGTCGTTGCCACTCGTGCGGGTACCGGGGTCACGGGAGTGCTCACGGCGTCAGCCTAGTGAGCGCGTGGGTGGGGACCGGCGTGACCTCGGACGGGCCGGCGTCGGTCACACGGCGTTCCTTGTCGTTTCGTTGATCCCTCGGGAGCGCAGACCCACGTCCGCGAGCCGTTTCGCGGACGGTTTCGGGGTGCGGGCTATGGTGCTGCGGTCTACCGCGATCAGGCCGAACGTGGGTCGGTAGGAACCCCATTCGTAGTCGTCCAACAGGGTCCAGTGCAGGTAGCCGCGTACGTCGATGCCGTCGGCCAATGGCGCTACGAAGACCTCCGCACCCGAATCGCCGCCTCCCCGACCTCCGGCCCACCGCGGCCCACCCGGGAACCCACCACCCCACCCGACCCCGCCTGGATCGCCCGCATCCTCGTCGCCGCGGTCGACGGCCTCCGACTCCAATGGCTCCTGAACCCCGAAATCGACATGGGCGACGACATCCAAACCCTGTGCGCGGTACTCCTGGCCGCCTTGCCGGGCCCCGACCCGAATGAGGGTCCGGCGTCGGAGGACACCGCGGGCGCCGGAGGCGCGGGTGCGGACGGGAGCGAGAGCGGGGACTTGGCGGGGTCGTAGGGCCGCGTGGGCGGGAGGTGGCCGCGGGGTGCGGGTCGGCTCGGGCTCCCGGGATGCCTCTCCCGGTCTCTCGGTCTTCCGGCGTCGCGATAAGTCTCGTACACCCGCGAGGGAAGCCCGGATCCGGCAACCGCTCGCGCCCGCCCGCCCGCTCGCCCGCCGGCCGGCCGGCGGGTCCGGGGGAGGCGCCGGTGCGTGGTTGTCGTACTCCTGGGTAGGTTTCGATCATGACTGCCTCAGCCGCCCGCCCGACACCGAGTCAGGATTCCGGCGGCCTCCGACCACCCGTCGAGACCGGCCCATTGGCCCCGCGTCTGGTCTGGGCCGGAATCGCGCTACCCGTCTTCATCGTGGCCGCCACGCTGTGCGCCGTGGCCGCCGACCTCGACTTGGCCGCCGCCCGAGTGTTGTGGATCCTTGGCGCGGCCCTCTGCGCGACCGCGGCCCTGATCGCCTGGGCCGACATCCTGGTCGTCGTACATCGCCGCCGCCCGGCCCCCCGATCCACCACGTCCGGCCCGCCGGTCGAGAACGCCGGACCCGCCTCGCCGGCCGGCCGAGCATGACCACCTCGCCGGCCGGCCGAGCATGACCACCGCGGTTCGAATCCAGGAGACGGCTCGCGTGGCGCGCGCCTGCCGGATCGGTTCGTCGGTGTGACTTGACCTGGGTGTTCGCAGGCTCGACCGGTGTCCGGCGTCAGGTGCTCCCGCTTCGGCGAGTTCGGCCGATGGGTCGAAGGGTGCCGCCCGGGACGAGAGGAGCCTCGCGTGTTTCACGGTGCCTCCGGGATTTGGCATCCCTCGGTTGGGAGTCGTATCGCCGGTTGCCGTGAGTGTCCCTCGGTGAGGTTCCCGGGCATGACCGGGTTCCGCGTGAGTCGGGGCCGCGACTTCGGGGCGGTTGGTCGTGTGGTTGTGGACCCGCACGGTTGGCGCGGTGGGTGGCTACCCGTACTCGGGTGGCGCAGCGGGTGGTGCGGTAGCGCTGGGGCGCTCGGCGGCCGGTGTCGATGAAGTAGTCGGCGCAGTCGGGCGCGGCGCATTGGCCCCACGCGCAGGTTCCGCGTTCGCTGCTCAGCGCCGGGGCCGGCCCTCCTTCGGCTCCAGCAACTGTGCCCGCAGGGCCGTCAGTTGATGGGAATGCTCGACCGAGCGGGTCTCGTCCAACGAGGCGACCGCCAGCAGCAGCGCGTCGCTGAGCACGATCGCGGCCAGCGACTCGGCGGTGATCCCGGTCGGGGTGTGCGGCGCGTACAGGACCGCGTCCGCGGTGTCGGCCAGGCGCTCGACCAGTTCGTCGGTGACCACCACGATGCGGGCGCCGACCACCCGGGCGCGGTCCAGGAGAACCTCCATGTCGCGCAGGAAGCGGCCCGGGACGAACATCACCACCACGTCCGCGCGGCGCAGCGTGAGCAGTTCGTCGGCCAGCCCGAAGCCCGTGGTGCCCACGAAGCGGGCCCGGCGGCCCATCCGGTTGAGCTTGAGCGCGAGGTGGCGGCCGGCCAGCTCGGAGGCGCCGACGCCGTACGCGAGCACCTCGTTCGCGTCGGCGAGCAACTGGGTGGCCAGCCGGAAGGCGTCCGCGTCGAGGTTGGCCCGGCCGTGCTCCAGCCGCTCGATCGCCTCGTCGTAGACCCGGGCGCGGATTCCTTCGAGGTCCTGGCCGACCTGGCTGATCCGCTGCCGGAGCCTGACCTCGGGGGCCACGTCCGTGCTGAAGTCGGCGGCGATGTCGCGCTTGAGCGCGGACAGTCCGCCCAGGCCCAGTCGTTGCAGCGTACGCACCACCGTGGCGTTGCTGACGCCGATGCTCGCGCCCAGGTCCTGCGCGCTGGCGAAGAGCACCTGCTCGGGGGAGCAGTTGGTCAGATAGCGGGCCACGTTCCGCTCGGCCGGCGACAGGTCGGCCCACTGATCGCGGATCGCCGCCCGGAGCCGGGCCAGCGCCGGATTCTGCGGTTGTTGTTCGCTCACGCCTCTTGACTCCCCGGTATCAACCATTACTCTCCTCATGCAACGTGCAATACATGTTACCGCGAACTCGTAATGAACATTACGACACGTGGTGCGACGAGCGATGCGACGAGCGTCACCACACGTGTCACGACACGCGTCACAACGATCGTCGGCGGGCTCGCGGCCCCAGGACAGCGTGCAGCACCCGCAACGCTGCCGAACCCCCAGCACCCAGGAGACGACGTGAGTGGCGTGTCCCTTCCGACCATCGAGATCGCCGGCGAGCCTCGGACCCGAGGTCGCCAGTACGGCGAAGGGGCGAGCGCGCTGATCCGTACCGCGGTCGACTACTACACCGAGGCCTTCGGCGCGGCCGGTGGCCTGACCTGGCGGCAGGTCACCGAGCGGGCCGAACACTGGCTCGCCCCCTCCCGCGCCTTCGCCCCCGACCTGGTCGAGGAGATGGCGGGGATCGCCGAGGGCGCCGGCCTCGACCTGCTCGACATCCTCGCGCTCAACGCCCGAGGCGAGATCATCTACGACGACACCTTCGCCGAGATGGGAGCGCCCGCACCGGCGGAGAACCCCGACGGCTGCACCTCCTTCGCGCTGCTCGACCAGGCCTCCGGTGACGGCCACGTGTACGCGGGCCAGAACTGGGACTGGCGCTACGGCGTGCGCGAGACGGTCATGGTCGTGCGCGTCGTGCAGCCCGGCAAGCCCACCGTGGTGATGCAGGTCGAGGCGGGCCAGATCGGCCGGCAGGGTGCCAACTCGGCCGGCATCGCGCTCAACGCCAACGGCCTCGGCGGGCGCTTCGACCACGCCGTCGGCATCCCGCAGACGCTGATCCGCCGCCGGGTGCTGGACTGCGCCAACCCGGCCGAGGCGCTGGACGTCCTCTTCCGCACCCGCGCGCACATCGCCAGCAACGCCCTGCTCACCCACCGCGAGGGCTTCGCGATCGACATCGAGACCACCCCCGGCGCGAACGGCTGGATGTACCCCACCGACGGCCTGCTCGTGCACGGCAACCACTACCAGGCCTTCATGCCCGCGCAACTGGCCGCGAACTATCGTCCCGCGGCCCCCGATTCGCTGCTGCGCGTCCCGCGTGCCGAGGCCGGACTGCGGCGCTGCCGCGACGCCGGAGACCCGGCCGAGACGCGCAAGCTGATCCACGCCGCGATGTCCGACCACCTCGGCTACCCCGAATCGTTGTGCACCCACCCGGATCCGGCCCGACCGGCGGTCCGGCAGTGGGCGACGCTGCTCTCCAGTTGCGTCGACCTGACCACGGGCGAATACCGCGTCACCGCCGGCACCCCGTGCGACCACGAGTACGAACTCCTGCCCTGGAACCTGCACGACGGGCCCGGCGGCGCCTGAAGGCCATCCGCCCCGGAGGCGGCCCGAAGGTCACCGGCCCCGGCAGCGCCCGAAGCCCGAACCCTTCCGGCCCGCGCCCCAAGCACGCCCGCCCCGGCGCCCCACCCCACCATCCCCCCGCATCCCCCGGAGAGTCGCATGTCCCGCACTCGCACCCTCACCACGCTCGGCCTGGCCGCCCTGCTCGGCCTGACCACCGCGTGTTCCGCCAAGAACGCCGGCGGCAACAACGCGGCCGGCGCCCCCGGCAAGCCCGCCGACCTCGCGCTGACCGACACCACCGCCAAGGCCGCCGGCGCGGTGGACAACGTCAAATGGCTGCTGGCCAAGGAACCCAAGTCACTGGACCTGGACGTCAGATCCGACAGCGACTCCAACGCGGTGCTCGCCAACGTCTGCGAACGACTGTTCCAGACCCAGCCCGACCTGAGCATGCGCCCGCACCTGGCCGACTCGGGCACCTACACCGACCCCACGACGCTCGTACTCAAGCTTCGCGCCGGCGTCACCTTCCACGACGGCTCGCCGATGACCGCCGACGACGTGGTGTGGAGCCTGCGCCGGCACGCGGCCGACGGCAACAACGAGTCGGACGAGTTCGAGCGCGTGCAGTCCATCGAGCGCACCGGCGACGCCGAGGTCACCGTGCGGCTCAAGGAACCCGACGCGCTGTTCACCAAGGCCCTGGCGGGCAACGCGGGCATCGTGCTCGACCGCGAACAGGCCGAGCCCGCGGGCAAGGACTACGGCACGCCCGGGCGCGCCGACGCCTGCTCGGGGCCGTACACGCTCAAGGAGTGGAAGGCCGGCAGCCGGATCACCCTGGAGCGCTACGACGCCTACTGGGACAAGTCCCGCAAGCCGCTGGTGCGTTCGGCCACCTTCGGCTGGGCGGACGAGAACGCCATGGTCAACAGCATGACCACCGGCGCCGCCGACGGCACCTACCTCACCACGATGAGCGCGGTCCCGCCGCTGGCCGGCAACGGCGCGCTCACCGTCTCCTACGGCTCCTCCTCGCGTGCCTGGACGCTGATCCCCACCGAGCGCGGCGGGATGAAGGACCCGCGCGTGCGGCGCGCGCTCTCGCTCGCGCTGGACCGCCAGGGCATCGCCAAGGCCGCCTTCGCCGGACTCGCCACGCCGTGGAAGACCCCGCTGGGACCGGGCGCGTGGGGCTACGAGAAGGCCACCTTCCAGGCCGGCTACGACGCGCTGCAGGGCGCTCCGGCGCAGCCCGGCGCCGCCGACCTGGACGCGGCGAAGAAGCTGATCGCCGAGGTCGGCCCCGCCGCGCCGACCCTGGTGGTCGCCAACGACGGCACGCCCACCCGCAACCTGATCGCCAACGCGGTGGTGGACGCCGCCCGCAGAATCGGCCTCAAGGCCGAGATCAAGACCATGTCGGGCGCGGACTTCACCTCGCTGTACACCGACCAGGCGCTGCGCAAGAGCGTCGACATGTTCGCCGACGACTGGTACATCTCCAAGGCCGACCCGGCCGGTTTCTACGACAACGCGCTCACCGGTTCGAACAACAACTGGGTCGGCTTCAGTTCGCCCGAGTACGACAAGGTCGTCAACGAGGCACTGCGCACCACCGACGACGCGGCCCGGGCCAGGCTGCTGGTCGAGGCCGAGCGCCGGTTCACCGCGGACGCGGTGTGGTTGTCGCTGGTCCAGGTGCCCAACGTGCTGGTCACCAGCGCCAAGCTGACCGGCGCGCCGGCCTCGATGGCCAACGTCGCCTACCCGTGGCTGGCCGACCTCGGCGCCAAGGGCTGATCCCACCAAGCCCGTTCCCGTCGCCTTCGGAGGTGTCACCACCATGCCCGCCCGCGCCCTGCGCATCACCCTTGGGCTGCTCGTCACCCTGTTCGCCGCGTCCTTCGTGATCTTCGGCGCGATCTACGCCGCGCCCGGCGATCCGGCCGCGTTCCTGGTCGGCGGACAGGAGGACGCGACGCCGGAGAAACTGGCCGCCGTCCGGGCCGCCTACCACCTCGACGACCCGCTGTGGGTGCAGTACGGGGACTGGATCGGCGGCGTCCTGCACGGCGACCTCGGCCGCTCGATGCAGTACCACGACCAGGTCGCGGACCTGGTGTCCTCGCGCGTGCCCACCACGCTGTTCCTGGTCTGCTACTCCGCCGTGCTGTTCGTGGTGGTCGGGATCGCCCTCGGCGTGTTGTCCGCGGTGCGCGGCGGGCGGGTCGACTCGATCATCGTCGCGATCACCACGCTGCTCGCGTCCATCCCCAAGTTCGTCAAGGCCCTGGCCCTGGTCGCCTTCCTCGGCGTGCAGTTGGGCTGGTTCCCGGTCACCGGCGCCGGTGAGGGCTTCGGCGACCGGCTCTACCACCTCACCCTGCCCGCGCTCTCGCTCGCGCTGGGCGAACTCGCCGTGGTCAGCCGGGTGACCCGGCAGAGCATGCTGGAGCAGTACGCGCAGGACCACGTCGCCGTGGCCCGCGCGGCGGGCCTGTCCGAGTTCAAGGTGATCCGTCGACACGTGCTGCGCAACGCGCTGGCACCGGTGGTCACCATGTGCGGCCTGATCACCGCGAGCCTGTTCGCGGGCACCGTGGTGGTGGAGACCGCGTTCGGGATCAGCGGGATGGGCTCGCTGCTGGTCCAGGCGATCAACACGCACGACTTCCCGGTCACCCAGGCCGTGCTGCTGCTCATGGTGCTCGCGTACATGCTCGTCACCACGCTCGTCGACCTCGTCCACCCGCTGATCGACCCGCGGGTGCGCCTCGAAGGAAGCGCCGCATGACTCTCCTCCAAGCCGGCGCGCGGCCCGTTTCGGCGGCGCCCTCGAAGCCGGCCCGTCCCAGGAAGCGGACCTGGCCGATCTCGTTCCGGATCGCGGCCGGATTCCTGCTGCTGACCGCGTTGGCGGCGGTGCTGGCGCCGCTGGTGGCGCCGTACGAACCGGACGCGATCGACCTGAACGCCTCGCTCGCGGTGCCGGACGGCGCGCACGTGTTGGGCACCGACCAGTCCGGGCGGGACCTGCTGTCGAGGGTGCTGCACGGCGCCGGGCCGAGCCTGGTGGCGCCGCTGGCGCTGCTCGCGCTCGCGTCGGTGATCGGCATCGCGCTGGGCACGCTGGCCGCGTGGCACGGCGGCTGGGTGGACGCGTTCGTCTCGCGCGTCACCGACGTGATGTTCGCCTTTCCCGGGCTGTTGTTCGTGATCCTGATCGTGTCGGTGTTCGGCGACGGGCTGACCACCGCGGTGATCGCGCTCGCGCTCGCCTATTCGCCGGTGGTGGCCAAGTACACCCGCAGCATCGCGCTCGCCGAGCGGGCCAAGCCGTACATCGACGCCTACCGGGTGCAGGGCATGGGCGGATTCGCGATCTGCGTACGGCGGTTGGTGCCCAACCTGGCGCCGTCGCTGATCGGTTACCTGGTGCTGATGTTCGGTCAGGTGCTGATGGGCATGGCCACGCTCAGCTATCTGGGCTTCGGCGCCCAGCCGCCGAGCTCGGAATGGGGCCTGATGGTCAAGGAGGGTCAGGCCGCGCTGGTCCAGGGCGCGTTGTGGCCGGCCCTGGTGCCCGGCACCGCGATCGCCCTGGTCGTGGTGGCCTTCAATGTCGTCGGCGTGCGGATCTCCGACCGCCTGGGGGTGAGGGAACGTTGATGGTCGAGACCAAGACGGACGCGGTGGACGAACTGCTGGAGATCCGGGACCTGACCGTCGAACTCCCGGGCACCGGCGCGCGGCGCCCGGTGCTGGACGGGGTGGACCTGCGGGTGCGCCGGGGCGAGGTGGTCGGCCTGGTCGGCGAGTCCGGCTCGGGCAAGTCCACCACCGCCAAGGCCGTGTTGCGGATGCTCCCGCGCGACGCGCACATCCATGGCCGGGTGGACGTGGCCGGGCGCGACGCGCTCACCCTCGACACCGGCGAACTGCGCGAACTGCGGGCCCGTCGGGTGGCGATGGTGCACCAGGACCCGCGCTCCTCGCTCAATCCGGTGCGTCGCATCGGCGACTTCCTGACCGAACGACTGATCCACACCCTGGACCGGCCGAAAGCGCAGGCGTACGCCGAGGCGCTGCGCCTGCTGGAGGCGGTGGGCATCGTGCGCCCGGCCGAGCGGCTGCGGCAGTTCCCGCACGAACTCTCCGGCGGGATGCTCCAGCGGGTGGTGATCGCGGCGGCGCTCGCGGGCGATCCGGAACTGCTGCTCGCGGACGAGGCGACCAGCGCGCTGGACGTGACCACGCAGGCCGAGATCCTGGCCATCCTGCGCGAGCACCGGACCGGGCGCGGCCTGGGTCTGCTGTTCATCACGCACGACCTGCACCTGGCGGCGGCGTACTGCGACCGGGTGTACGTGATGTACGCGGGGCGCGTGGTCGAGGAGCGCACCGCCGCGAGCCTGTTCGAGGATCCGCGCCACCCGTACACCGCCGGTCTGTTGGCCTGCACGCCCGAGTTGGGCGACCCGCGCCCGATCCGGCCCATCCCGGGCCGGCCGCCGTCGCTGGACGACGCCTTCCCGGGCTGCCCGTTCGTCGCGCGCTGCCCGGTGGCGGAGACCGCGTGCGAGACCTGGCGGCCGGTCTCGCGCGAACTCCCCGACGGCGGCCGGGTGACGTGCCGCCGCACCGACCTGGACCACCAGCCCGCGGAGAAGGTGCTCGGATGACCACCCCTGCTCTCGAAGTACACGGCCTGTGCCGCGAGTTCGCACTCCCGGGACGGCGCGCCGAGCGCACGGTCGCGGCGTCCGACATCTCCTTCACCGTGCCGCCGGGCGGCTCGCTCGGCCTGGTCGGCGAGTCCGGCTCGGGCAAGACCACGATCGCCCGGATGCTGGTCGGGCTGATCCGTCCGGACGCGGGCAGCATCGCGGTGGACGGGCGCCCGCGCGCGGCGCGGGCCAAGGGCGGCGCGGAACGACTGCGTCGGGCCCGGGAGATCCAGATGGTCTTCCAGGACCCGTACGTCTCGCTGGACCCCAGGCTCACCGCCGCCCAGTGCGTGGCCGGCGTGCTGCGGCTGCACGGCGAGACGGATCGCGATCGGCGGGTGCGCGAACTGCTGGACCAGGTCGGTCTGGGCACCCGCGAGGCCGGCGCCCGGCCGCACCGACTCAGCGGCGGGCAGCGGCAACGGTTGTCCATCGCCCGGGCGTTGGCGGCCCGGCCCAGGGTGCTCGTGCTGGACGAGGCGGTCTCCGCGCTGGACGTGTCGATCCAGGCGCAGATCCTGCACCTGCTCACCGAGCTGCGCCGGGAGACGGACGTCGCGTTGGTCTTCGTCAGTCACGACCTCGCGGTGGTGCAGCAGGTCACCGACGACATCCTGGTGTTGTACCGGGGCGTCGCGGTGGAACAGGGCCCGACCGCCGACATCCTGACCGAGCCCCGCCACGCGTACACCCGTCTCCTGGTCGGCTCCGCCCCGCGCCCGGGCTGGGACCCGGCCTCGGTGGCCGGATTGCGCAAGGCGCTCACCGTGTGACGGGGCACGAGGAGGCCGGTGAAAAACGGGCGTGGGGACGGGAATCGGACCGCTGCGGAGCGTAACCGGTTGGGGACGGCGAGGTAAACGGAGTCGGATCGCGGAGAAAACCTTGACACGCTCTATTGGTCTGGACCACTTTGGCCTAGACCATTAAGCGCGCAGGGCGGGCTGACGCGCACGCGGTCGCACGACTTCCACCTACATCGCTTCTCCACGCACGGAGGCAGTAGTGGCACGCGTTTCGCACGTTCCGCGAGCGAAGTCCCCTCGCCGCGGACACCCCACCCTCGCCGCACTCGCGGCGCTCACGCTGGCCGGCGCCGGACTGACCGTCGCGGTCGCCGGCAGCGCGCAGGCCGCGGACAACCTGGTGAGCAACCCCGGCTTCGAGAACGGCCTCGCCGGTTGGACCTGTTCGGCCGGATCCGGGGCCTCGGTGAGTACTCCGACGCATGCCGGCACCGGCGCGCTCAAGGCCACTCCGGCGGGCTCCGACAACGCCCGTTGCGCACAGACGGTCACGGTGCTGCCCAACTCGGCCTACACACTGAGCGCCTGGGTCCAGGGCAGCTACGTGTACCTGGGCGCGACGGGTACCGGCACCACCGACCCGTCCACCTGGACGCCGAGTGCCGGAACGTATCAGCAACTCACCACCACGTTCCGCACCGGCGCCTCGACCACCTCGGTCACCGTCTACACGCACGGCTGGTACGGCCAACCGGCCTACTTCGCCGACGACATCGTGCTCTCCGGCCCCGGCGGCGGCACCCAGATCCCGGCGGTGCCCACCGGCCTGGCCGCCGGTGCGCCGACCTCGTCGAGCGTGCCGCTGTCGTGGAACCCCGTTCCCGGCGCCACCGGTTACAACGTGTACCAGAACGGCGCCAAGGTGCAGTCGGTCACCGGGACCACCGCGAACATCACCGGGCTGACCCCCTCGACCGCGTACGGCTTCCAGGTCAGCGCGACCAACTCGGCGGGGGAGTCGGCCAAGTCGGCGACGGTCACCGCAACCACCACCGGCGGCGGCACCCAGATCCCGGCCACCCCCACCGGCCTGGCCGCCGGTGCGCCGACCTCGTCGAGCGTGCCGCTGTCGTGGAACCCCGTTCCCGGCGCCACCGGTTACAACCTCTACCAGGACGGCACCAAGGTGCAGTCCGTGGCCGGGACCGGTGCGACCGCCGGCGGTCTGACCGCGTCCACCTCGTACAGCTTCCAGGTCAGCGCGACCAACGCGGCGGGCGAGTCGGCCAAGTCCGCCGCGGTGACCGCGACCACCACCGGCGGCGGGGGCGGCGGCCAACTGCCCAAGCACGTACTCACCGGCTACTGGCAGAACTTCAACAACGGCGCCACCGTGCAGACCATCGCCCAGGTGCCCGCCGAGTACGACATCATCGCCGTCTCCTTCGCGGACGCCACCGGCACCCCGGGCGGCGTCTCGTTCACCCTGGACCCGGCGCTGAACTACTCCGAGGCGGCGTTCAAGGCCGACATCGCGGCCAAGAAGGCGGCCGGCAAGAAGGTGATCATCTCGGTCGGCGGCGAGAAGGGCACCGTCTCGGTCAACAGCTCCGCGTCGGCGACCAACTTCGCCAACACGCTGTACACACTGATCCAGAACTACGGGTTCGACGGTGTGGACATCGACCTGGAGAACGGCATCAACTCCACCTACATGTCCCAGGCGCTGCGCTCGTTGTCCGGCAAGGTCGGCGCGGGCCTGGTGATCACCATGGCGCCGCAGACGCTGGACATGCAGTCCACCGGCACCGAGTACTTCAAGACCGCGCTGGCGATCAAGGACATCCTGACCGTCGTCAACACCCAGTACTACAACAGCGGCGCGATGCTCGGCTGCGACGGCAAGGTGTACAGCCAGGGCACGGTCGACTTCATGACCGGCCTCGCCTGCATCCAGCTCGAAGGCGGCCTGGCCCCCTCGCAGGTCGGCCTCGGCCTGCCCGCGTCGCCGCGCGGCGCCGGATCCGGGTACGTGCCGCCGAGCGTGGTCAACAACGCGCTCGACTGCCTGACCAAGGGCACCGGCTGCGGCACGTTCAAGCCGAGCAAGACCTACCCGGGTCTGCGCGGTGCGATGACCTGGTCGACCAACTGGGACGCCCTGAACGGCAACCAGTTCTCCAACACGGTCGGCCCGCACCTCGACACGCTCCCGTAGCGCGTCGCGCCCGGGCCGGACCACGCGACCGGCCCGGGCGCGGCTCATCCGGCTCGACCGAGCCCGGCCCCCGCTCGGCCCGGCTCGGCCGCGCCCGGTCCCGCCCCGCTCCGCTCCGTCCCGTCCCGACCACGCGAGGAATCCCATGTCCGGATCCACCAGCGTTCGTCCCCCCAAACGGCTGCGCCCCCTCGTCGCCGCGGCAAGCACCGCCCTGTTGACCGCCGCCATGCTCACCGCCGCCGGCGGCACCGCCGACGCGGTCGATGCCGCCGAACTCGTCCGCAACGGCGGTTTCGAGTCCGGCATGTCCGACTGGACCTGTAGCGCCGGCAGCGGAGCCACCGTCAGCACCCCCGTGCACGGCGGCACTTCCGCGCTGAAGGCGACCCCGGCCGGCAGCGACAACGCGCGCTGCGCCCAGACCGTCACCGTGCAGCCCTCCTCCGACTACGTGATCTCCGGTTGGGTACGCGGCAGTTACGTGTACATCGGCGCGACCGGCACCGGCACCACCGACCCGTCCACCTGGACCGGCTCCGCGCCGGACTGGACCCGATTGACCACCACGTTCCGCACCGGCCCCAACACCACGTCGGTGACCCTGTACACGCACGGCTGGTACGGCACCGGCGCCTACTACGCCGACGACCTGTCGCTGACCGGCCCCGGCGGCGGCACCCAGATCCCGGCGGTGCCCGCCGGGCTCGCGGCGGGCACGCCCACCGCCTCCAGCGTGCCGCTGTCGTGGACCGCGGTGCCCGGCGCGACCGGCTACAAGGTCTACCGCGACGGGGTGTTGGCCCAGACGGTCACCGGCACGAGCGCGACCGTCACCGGCCTGACCCAGGCGACGACGTACAGCTTCCAGGTCAGCGCCACCAACTCGGCCGGCGAATCGGCCAAGTCGGCGGCCGTGAGCGCGACCACCTCCGGCGTGGTCGTGGTCCCGGCCACCCCCACCGGCCTGACCGCCGGTACGCCGACCGCCACGACCGTGCCGCTGTCGTGGACCGCGGTGCCCGGCGCGACCGGTTACAACGTCTACCGCAACGGCACGTTGGCGCAAACCGCGACCGGCCCGAGTGCCACGGTGACCGGACTGACCCCGGCCACCGCCTACACCTTCCAGGTCAGCGCGACCAACTCGGCGGGCGAGTCGGCCAAGTCGGCGGCCGTCACCGCGACCACCGGCACCGACGGCGGAGGCGGCCAACTGCCCCCGCACGCGCTGGTCGGCTACCTGCACGCGAGCTTCGCCAACGGCGCGGGCTACACGAAGATGGCGGACGTACCCGCGAGTTGGGACGTGATCAACCTGTCCTTCGGCGAGCCGACGTCGGTCACCTCCGGCGACATCCGGTTCGTGCGCTGCCCGGTCGCCGAGTGCCCGAGCGTGGAGAGCGACGCCGACTTCAAGGCCGCCATCAGGGCCAAGCAGGCGGCGGGCAAGAAGGTGCTGATCTCGATCGGCGGGCAGAACGGCCAGGTGCAACTGTCCACCACCGCCGCGCGGGACAAGTTCGTCGAATCGGTCGGCCGGATCATCGACGAATACGGACTCGACGGCCTGGACATCGACTTCGAGGGCCACTCGCTGTCGCTGAACACCGGCGACACCGACTTCAAGAACCCGACCACACCGGTGATCGTCAACCTGATCTCGGCGGTCAAGACGCTCAAGGCCAAGTACGGCAGCCGGTTCGTGCTCACCATGGCGCCCGAGACGTTCTTCGTGCAGATGGGCTACCAGTACTACGGGTCGGGACAGTGGGGCGGCCAGGACCCGCGCTGCGGTTCCTACCTGCCGGTCATCTACGCCCTGCGCGACGACCTGACCCTGCTGCACGTCCAGGACTACAACTCCGGCTCGATCATGGGCCTGGACAACCAGTACCACAGCATGGGCGGAGCCGACTTCCACATCGCGATGACCGACATGCTGCTCGCCGGCTTCCCGGTCGCGGGCAACACCAACAACGTGTTCCCGGCCCTGCGGCCCGAGCAGGTCGCGATCGGCATGCCGGCCTCGGTCCAGGCGGGCAACGGCTGGGTGTCCACCACCGAGGTGAACAAGGCACTCGACTGCCTGACCAAGGGCAGCAACTGCGGAAGCTACACGCCACGCGGCGGCGTACGGCCGAACCTGCGCGGGCTGATGAGCTGGTCGATCAACTGGGACCGGTTCAACAACCTCGAGTTCTCCCGCAACTTCGACAACTACTTCGGTAGCTGACCGGTTCGACAACTACTTCGGTAGCCGACCGGAGCACCGGTCCGCCACCCGACCCGACCCACCACCCGATGCGACTCGGCTGCCGCCGTCCCCCGGCAGCCGAGTCCCCCCAAGCGACCCCCGCCGCCGGCACCCACGAGAGACCGGCGGCGGGCCGGTCCACGCGGCCGGCGCGCGCCGGCCATTGTTCCCGTCGACCCGATGCGGCACCATCCGGCGGCATGGACATAGCGATGACCCTGCCGACCATGCTGCCCCACGGACGCGACGAGGTACTGCGCTGGTGTCGCGGCATCGACGAGGGTCCGTGGGCGAGCCTCGCGGTACCGGAGCGCATCACCTACACCAGCCACTCGCTCACCGTGCAACTCGCCGCGGCCGCCGCGCTGACCGAGCGGGTCCGGCTGTGGACCACGATCGTGATCCTGCCGTCGCACAACGCGGTCCGGATGGCCAAGGACCTGGCCTCGGTGGACCGGCTGAGCGCGGGACGACTGACCGTCGGGATCGGGGTCGGCGGTCGTGAACAGGACTACCGCGCGGTCGGCGCCCCGTTCGAGCGGCGCTGGCAGCGGATGGACGACCAGGTCGCGACGATGCGATCGATCTGGGCCGGCGACCCGCCCGCACCCGACCTGGACCCGGTCGGACCGCCCCCGATCCAGGCGGGCGGACCGCCGTTGGTCGCCGGGGCCATGGGCCCGATGGCGACCGCCCGGGCGGCGCGCTGGGCCGCCGGCGTCGACGACGGCTCCGCCGTGGCGGCACCCGATCCCGACACGTTGCGCGACGTCGCGGAGCGGGTCCGGGGCGCGTGGCGGGACGCGGGTCGCACCGACCCGCCGCACCTGTCCACGAGCCTGTGGTACGCCCTGGGTTCCGACGCCGAATCCCGGCTGCGCGCCTACGCGTTCGACTACCTGCGAGTCTTCGGTGAGCAGATCGGCGAGGCCGTCGCCGAGAACGTCGCCGCCTACACGCCCGCGGCGCTCCGCAAGGCCGTCGACACCGTCCGCGAGGCCGGTTTCGACGAACTCTTCCTGGTCCCCACCACGGCGGACCCGGACGAACTCGGGCGCACGCGCGAGGCGTTGGGGTTCTAGGGGCCAGGGCGCACGGACGCACGGATCGCGAAGTGCCGCAATCCCACCGGCGGGAGTGCTCCGGCCGGTGGGTGTCCGGGGCGCTACCGGCTACGGAGCGAGCCAGGTGCCCTCGCGCAGGAGGTCGCGGCCCTGGATCTCGTTGGCCTCGCGCCAGGCCTGGACCAGGCGCGGACGGACCCGGAAGTAGTGGTAGGACGTGGTGAGTTCGCGAGGATCGAAGCCGGTTTTGGCGGCGAACGCGTCGCCGAGGTCGTCGGCGATGCCGGCCGCCGGGAACGCCTCGGCGGTGGCCTCGATCAAAACCACGTCCCGAGTGGGTCCGATGCCGAGCCGGAGGGTGCCGCCGGCCAGCAGGTTGCGCGCGGTCGGGCTCGCCGAGGCGGTGGCCATCAGCAGCGTTTCGCCGTCCCACAGGAAGGACAGCGGGACCAGGTACGGCGTTCCGGTCTTCGCGTCGGCGGTGGCCACCCACGCGTCGACGTCGTTGTCGAGCCGGTCGAGGGTGTCCCGCCGGCGCTGCTCGGCGGTACGGGCGGGGGATGGCGGTGGGGTCACGGTGACACTGCCTCCGGATCGGTGCTCTCGGGCGGTTGTCGGGCGGATCTCGCGGGGGATGGTCGCGAACGGATCCACCCGCGAACGATCATGCCGGATACGGACCCGCGAAGGTCGGCGCCCCGGACGCCCCGGCACCGGTACGCCGCCGAGCCGAGCCACGACCCGCCCGCCGGGCCCGGCCCGCCGCGCTCAGCTCACCCGGTGGCCGAACTCGGCCGCGAGCGAGTCGAGTTCGGGTGTCCCGAACTCCGCCTTCAACGCCTCGAACGTGACCACCTTGTCGTCCCCGAAGCGGCGGATCCTGGCCGCGAACGTGTCGGGGCGCAGGAAGCGCGGCGGGTTCGACTTGCTGTGGAACTTGTCCGCGTACATCACCAGCCGCTCCTCGGCGGACTCGGCGACGTAGTCGTCGACCGGGATCGGCAACCGTTGGCTCACCACGTCGTGCCGGGTCAGTCCGACGCCCGTGTGGCACGAGCAGAAGCGGTGCAGCGACTCGTCCAGGCCCTCCTTGCGCAGGATCTCCGCACCGAGCAGCCCGTGGCGCACGTAGTTGGCGCCGTCCAGCCGGCCGTTCTCGTCGTAGAGGCGGTAGACCCCGATGTCGTGCAGCAGACACCCGGCCCGGACCAGGTCGCGGTCCACGTCCGCGCCGCCGGCGCCGGCCGTCAGGGCATCGGCGATCCGCCAGACGATGGCGCAGTGCGTGTGCACCTTCTCGAAGATCGCCCGGCTCGGTGCGTAGGCCTTGTGCAGTGCGGTGATCTCGGCGACCGTCGGAAGCTGTGCCATTCGGGGAGCCTAACCGAGACACCGTCGGGTTTGTCCGTATGGGCGGCGGGGCCCGCGTGGCGGGAACTGCCGGCGGTACGGTCGCCCGCCTCGTCGTGGGCTCGGCGCCGCGGCGGGAAAGGTCCGGGAATGCGCCGTGTGCCCGCGTGAACCTGCCTTCACGCAGCGCGAGTTCGATGTTCGGCCGCCCCGACGGGTACCCTCGTGGTCGCCTGATGTTCGCCCGGTCGATCCTGCGGGGGCATCCCGGGATCGGGCAACGTGGAGGGGCGACGGCCGGCGACGTGCTCGCACGCTCGGGCGGGTCCGTCCGCGACCGACGGCCATCCCAGCGAACCAGGACACCGCGATGACCCCGACCACGCTCGCAGGGCCCGCTCCCGCCGGGCGCACCGACCACCACGCGTTCATCGCGATCGAGGGACCGCCGGGCGCCGGCGGCGCCGCGCTCGCGGACACCCTCGGCACCGCGCTCGGTTGTACGCCGATCGCCGGGCGCGCCGAATCGATCCGCCTGGACGCCCGAGCCGGCTACGGTCTGGGTCTGGCCGGGCTGCTCCGAGCCGACGCGCTCGTCAAGCGACAGCGGCCGGCCGGGCCGGTGGTCGTGCACACCTGGGCGGCCGGCGTCGCCGCCGACGGTGCGGCGATCTACCGCGCGGACGGGACCCGGCTCAGCGCCCAGGTCGCCGAGTATCGGGCCGTGCTGGAGCAGCCGACCGTCACCGTCCACCTCACCGCGTCGGCCCGCACGCTGCGCGACCGGTTGTCCGCGCAGCAGGTGCTGTCCGCCGACGACCGGGGCTGGCTCACCCGCCGGGGCGCGCTCGAACGCGTCGCGGAGGCGCATGTCGCGCTCGCGCTCGAGGCCGATCCCCGGCACGCGATCGTGGTCGACATCGACGGGTGCGGTTCGCGGTCGGTGGCGGACGTGGTGTTCGCCGGACTGCAGGCGCGCGAGATCGGGGTCGTGGACGCGGCATAGGTCGGCGCGGGCCCGGCCGGGCGATGGCCTCGAAGGCCGGACGGGTGCGTGTCGCCCGGCGCATCTTCCGGCGCCCTCCGCGAAGCTCTCCCGTAAGGTGCCGCGCATGAGCGGTGAGATGGGGCTGCGGGAGCGGAAGCGGTTGCGGATGGCGGCGAACATCTCCGATGTCGCGATCGGGTTGTTCCTGGCCAGGGGCTTCGACGCGGTGTCGGTCGCCGAGGTCGCCGAGGCCGCGGAGGTCTCCAAGCCGACGCTGTTCCGGTACTTCCCGACCAAGGAGGACCTGGTGCTGCATCGGTTCGCCGACCACCAGGACGAGGCCGGCCGGGTGGTGGCCGGGCGATCCGAGGACGTCTCCGCGCTGACGGCGCTGCGTCGCCACTTCCTGACCGGGCTGGATCGGCACGATCCGGTGACCGGGCTCAGCGACGACCCGCAGGTGCTGGCCTTCCACCGACTGCTGTACGGGACCCCCGCGCTGCTCGCCCGCGTGTTCGCGTACACCGAGGGCGCCGAGGAGGCGCTGGCCGCCGCGCTGGGCGGCCCGGACGAGGTCGAGGCGCGCCTGGCGGCCGGCCAGATCATCGCGGTGCAACGGATCCTGGCCCGGGAGAACTGGCGACGGATCGCGGCGGGCGAGCGCGCGGCGGACCTGCGTGCGGCGGCGGGCGCGACCGCGGAACGGGCCTTCGACCAACTGGAGGCGGGACTGACCCGCTACCGGAGCGTTACTCGGTAACATATTTAACAGAGTTGCATTATCCTGCTCGGTATGACGTCACTCGATGCCGTACTCGATGCCGAACTCGGTCGGGAACGCGACTACCACGAGGTCTGCCGCGAGGCGATGGCCGCGATGGTCGCGGGCGCCGCCGAACACGTCGTCACCGGTGCCGACGTCTCCGCGTCCGGCGCGGACGCCGAGGCGCTGGGCTACACGCTGCGCAGCCGCGCCAAGGAGATGGGCGAACTCCCGCAGACCCCGCTGTTCTTCGGCCGACTCGAATTCGCCGGGACGGCGGCGGCGGGCGAGCACCGCGGTCGCCGCTACCACATCGGCCGGCGCCGGATCACCACCGATCCGGCCGTCCCGCCGCTGGTGGTCGACTGGCGCGCGCCGATCTCCCGGGCCTTCTACCGGGCGAGCGCCCGCGACCCGCAGGGCGTCGCGGTCCGCCGCCGGTTCGGCTGGGCGCCGCGGAGCGCGGGCGCCACCGAGGACCTGACCAGCCTGGAGGACGAACACCTCGACGCCCGGCCCGAACCCGGCGCGAGCGACCCCGGCACTCCCGGCACTCCCGGCACACCCGGCGCGATCCTGGCCGGCGAACTCGGTCGGCCCCGGGTCGGCCCCATGCGCGACATCGTCGCCACCATCCAGCCCGAGCAGGACGACCTGGTCCGCCGCGACCTGACCGCCTCCATTTGCGTCCAGGGCGCCCCCGGCACCGGCAAGACCGCCGTCGGCCTGCACCGCGCGGCCTACCTCCTCTACACCCACCCGCAACGCCTGCAACGCGGCGGCCTGCTGATCGTCGGCCCCAACCGGGCCTTCCTGCACTACATCGCCGAGGTGCTGCCCGCCCTCGGCGAGACCGGCATCCGCCAGGCCACCATCGACGAAGAGGTCGGCCGACACCCGATCCGGGCCCGGGACGAACCGGCCGCCGAGGTGGTCAAGCACGACGCCCGGATGGCCCGCGTGCTGCGCCGCGCGCTCTACGCGCGAGTCACCGCGCCCGGCGAACCGGTCGCCGTACCGGACGGCTCCTATCGGCGGCGGATCGGCCTGGACGAGTTGGCCGCGATCGTCGAGCGGGTGCGCGCCGAGGACACCCCCTACCAGGTCGGCCGGGAGCGGGTCCGGGCCCGCGCGGTGGCCGTGCTGCAACGCCAGGCCGAGCGCAACTCCGGTCCGCCGACCGGTGACTGGCTGCGCCGGATGGGCCGATCCAAGGCGGTCGGCGGCTTCGTCGACCGGTGCTGGCCGCAGGCCCGTCCGGAACAGGTCCTGGCCGGGATCCTCGCCGACCCGGACGCGCTGGCCGCCGCGGCGGACGGCATCCTCACCGCCGACGAGCAGCGCGCGATCGGCTGGGCCCGGCCGCCGCGCTCGTGGCGCGGCGCCCGATGGTCGGCCGCCGACCTGGTGCTGCTCGACGAGGTCGCCGGACTGATCGAGCGGCCGGCCGGCTACGGCCACGTGGTGATCGACGAGGCCCAGGACCTGTCCCCGATGCAGTGCCGCGCGCTGGCCCGCCGGATCGGCTTCGGCTCGGTCACCGTGCTCGGCGACCTGGCCCAGGGCACCACGCCGTGGTCGGCCCGTACCTGGCCCGACCTGCTCGCCCACCTGGGTCGACCCGACGCCGAGGTGGCCCCGCTGACCGTCGGCTTCCGGGTGCCCGCGGTGATCGTCGCGCTGGCGAACCGCCTGCTCGCGAGCCTGGACGTGGACGTACCCGCGGCCCGGTCATTGCGCGAGGACGGCGCGCTGACCGTGCACGAGGTGGCCGACCCGGTCGCCGCGACGGTCACCGCGGTGCGCGCCGCACTCGTCCACGAGGGCTCGATCGGGGTGATCGCGGACGGCGCGGGCACCGAGCCGCTGCGCGCGGCGCTGGCCGAGGCGGGCATCGCCACCGGCACGGCCGACACACCGGATCCCACCGGCGCGGTACGGGTGACCGTCCTGCCCGCGACGCTGGCCAAGGGCCTGGAGTACGACCACGTGGTGGCGGTCGAACCGGCCGCGATCGTGGCCGCCGAGGCGCGGGGCGCGGGCCGCCTGTACGTGGTGCTGACCAGGGCGGTGTCCCGGTTGGACATCGTGCACAGCCGGCCGCTCCCGGACGTACTGCGCGGGGCGGTCGGATGACCGGACGTGCCCGGGCGGTCACCACCCGTTCGCGGTAGCCGGGCGGGCGGCCCAGGGCGGTCGAACCTACCGTTTGGGGGAGGACCGGTGCCCGGACGCGGCCGGTGGATCGACCCGGGAGGCACGATGACGAGTGCGAGGCACGAGGTCCCGGTGATGATCGCCGGCGATTCGATCGGCCACGTCGGCAGTGGCGACCGGACCTGGCGCTACCGGCTGTGGCGTCACCTGCGCGCCCACGACGTGCGGCTGGACCTGGTCGGCTCCAAGGATCCGCTCGGCGACATCGGGACCGAGGTGGCCGAGCACCGACCCGACTACCTCCTGGTCCTGCTGAGTGTCGACGATCTGCGCCGCCCCCCGATCGAGCCGGCCGGTTTCGAGACCAAACTGCGCGACTTCATCACCGAGGCCCGCCGGGCCAGCCCGAGCCTACGGATCGTGCTCGGCCACGTCCTGCCCACCCATCAGGCGGGCCCGGACCCGGAGTTCGCCGCCCGCGCGGCGAGCTTCAACGCGCGCATCGACGCCATCGCCGCCGACCTGAACACCGACGAGTCGCCGCTCGTGGTGGCCCGCACCGACGCCGAATTCGTCGCGGCCGACCACACCGGCGACGGGCTGCACCCCAACCCGGCCGGCGAGTACCGGATCGCGGCGGCGTTCGCCGACGTCCTGGCCGACCGATTCCACCTCGGTGCGCACTACCCGCGTCCGTTCCCCAGGGTCTTGGACGCCTCGACGGACGCACCGGCTCCGGACGACTGACCACCGGGCCTCGGGTCGGCGGGCGCCGACCCGTCGAGGGCATCGCAGGCGGCCACCCGCCCACGGGCGGCATCGCGGCGGACCGGGCGTCGTCGGGCGGGCCGGGCCGCCGTCGGGTGTCGTCAGGTGGGGCGCGGCGTGCGGAAGATCCAGCGGGTCGCCCCTTCTCGGCCGGCCGAGTGGTGCTGGGCCGGTCGGGGGATTGATCGGCGCCGGGGCGTGTCGCCGCGCCGCGCGGACCGGCTCGGTGTTCAGCCTTCGCACCGCGAGCGCGCCCCGAACCATCGCCGGGAACCGCTGGTCCTGGCGAAGGAGGACCCCGGTGTGACGGTCGCGGTGCCGGGTCTGCTGATCGCCTGGCGCGCGTACCACCCACCCGAGCGGGATCGCGCCGCCGTGCGCCAGGGGCTCGGGCCGGCGATGTTCGGCCTGGTGGTCGCCGCGCTCGTGATCGGCGTGCTGCTGCCGGCCGCGAACCCGGACGGCGGCTATTCGTACTGGGACTCGGTGAACGGCGGCACGGCGGGCACCCCCGGGCCCAGCACGCGGGCGGCCGAGCAGGCCCGGACCCTGTGGCTGCTGCTGCTCGTGGTCGGCTTCGCGGCGCTGCGTTCATCGGTGGTCCTGGTCGCGCTGCCGACGCTTGGGCCGCGCTTCGTGTCGGACGTACCGCTGCACTGGGGGACGGAATTCCACTACAGCGCGACGCTGATGCCGGTGTTCTTCCTCGCACTGCCGGACGCCCGGCCGCGGCCGCGCGCGGCCCGCCGGCGAACGACGCGCGGGTACGCCCGGGCGCTCCCGGCGCTCTGCCTGCTCGTGGCGGCTTTCCTGGCCTGGGACCTTCCCTTCCGGGATCTCGCGTACAGCGCCTTCTGGCGCGCCGATCCGCGCTACCTGGCCGCCCGACACATGGTCGGCCTGGTGCCGGACGGCGCGCGGGTGTCCGCGACGAACCACCTGGTGCCGCAGTTGACCTCGCGCACCGTGGTGTCGCTGCTGCCGGATCCGCGGATCCGCCCCCGGTGGGTGGTGGCCGACACCTGGGTGGCCGGGTTCCCGGTACCGGTCGCGGCGCAGAACGACTACCTGGACCGGCTGCGCGCCGGAGGGTGCGTACAGCTCGGCGCGGAACCGGGCTTCGTGGTGCTGCGCTGCGATCGGCAACCGGACCGGGTGCAGGCGGGGCCGGTGGAGACGGGGCCGGTGGAGACGGGGTCGACGCGGACCTACACGGAGGGGACGAGCGTCGAATAGCGGTCGAGCACGTCGCGGTCGCCGGTGACCTCCAGCCGGCCCGCCGCCGGGCGTCCCCACACGAAGAGCATCAAGTCGGAGGCGGTGCCCGCCAGTTCGACATCGCAGGGTCCGTCGGTGTCGCCGAGCAGGACCCGATCGCCGGCGAAGTGTGCCGCCCAGACGCCCGGGCCGTCGGTCTGCCGCAGCCGCAGGCGCTCCCCGGCCCCGGCCGCGGCCGCCACTCGGGCTCGCCGAGCCGGGACCATCACCTCGAAGTGCTGGCCCACGGCGTCCGCCGCCAGTTCGGCGTCCATCGGCGCGGCGGGCCCGACCGTGTTCTCGGCGTCCCAGCGGTGCACCGCGGCCTCGATGGTCTGCATGCGCGACCAGAAGCCGACGGTCCGCTCGTCGGACCAGGTCCAGACCCGCTCCTCGGCCGGGGTCCGCTCGAACGCCCGGGCCAACTCGTCCGCCCCGGCGGCGAACCAGTCGACCAGACCGGGGGCGAGCGGCCCCCATGTGGGCGTGGGCCCCACCGGATCCGGCCAACCGGCGCGATCCTCGGGCAGCGCGAAGATGCCGACGTCGGAGGCATCCGGTGGTTCGCCCAGTCGCGCGTCGACGACCCGCGTCACGAAGCGATGCACAACCCCGAGGTGGACGACCAGATCGGACATCGTCCACTCCGGGCAGGACGGCACGACGGGTGCGTCCCGACCCTCGGGGCACCGCCGCGCGGCGGCCTCGAACGCGCGAACCTCACGGCGGAACCGGCTGATGCGATCCATGCCTCGATTATCGCGTGGTCCGCGTCGCCGGACAGGTGGTTCCGTTCGGCCGGACGGGTGTGTGGTCTCGCGGGGGTGGGGATTGTTCGCGAGGGTGTTGGCGAGGCCGTCGAGCCAGGGCGCACGTGGTGCGCGCCGGGTCGGTGGCGTATCGGAATCCAGCCGAGGAGCAGCGATGCAACAGGACAAGCACCCGTCGTACGGCCCGGTGGTCTTTCGGGACAGGTCCGCCGGATACGCCTTTCTCACCAAGTCCACGGCGGTCAGCGAGGAGACGATCGCGTGGGACGACGGGAACACCTACCCGGTCGTCGACGTGGAGATCTCCTCGAAGAGCCATCCGTTCTACACCGGCAACGCCCGCCCGGTGGACCCCGAGGGGGAGATCGCCAAGTTCGAGCGCCGCTACGGCGACCAGGGGAGTGAGGGTACCGGCGCGGGAGGCGAATCGGGGTGATCCGGGCGTGCTGATCTCCCGCCATCTCGCTTTGTTCGCACGGGAGTTCGAGGACGGTCGAGAACGGCGGGGAGTGCGACGGTTGGTCCTTGCCCCGGGCAACAAACCGAGTCGATCACCAATAGGCTTGCCGTCAACGGGAACTGATCATCACTCACACCATGGTTGGAGCCTTTCATGGCAGACGACTCGCAAGCGGCGGCCAACTCTCCGGTCGGATCGGACGACGACTGGCGACCGGTCGGCATCGACATCTCCACGCCCAGCATCGCGCGGGTCTACGACGCGGTGCTCGGCGGCAAGGACAACTACCCGGTGGACCGGGCGATCGCCGAGGCGTCGCTGGCGATCGTCCCGGAGATAGGCGATGTCGGCCGGTACAACCGGGCGATACTCGGGCGCGGGGTCCGGTACATGGCGGAGCAGGGCATCCGTCAGTTCCTCGACCTGGGTTCCGGCCTGCCCACCGTGCAGAACACCCACCAGGTGGCGCAGGAGCACTCGCCCGAGGCCCGGGTGGTCTACGTGGACAAGGACCCGATCGTGCTCGCGCACGGCCGCGCCCTGCTCGCGGAGAACGACCGGACCACGGTGGTCACCGCCGACCTGCGCGAGCCCGCCGAGATCCTGTCCCACCCGGACGTGCTCGCGCTGATCGACTTCGACCAGCCGGTCGGCCTGATGCTCGTCGGCGTCGTGCACCACCTCAACGACGACGAGGGCCCCGAGGCGATCGTCGAGGCCTACAAGAAGGCGCTGCCGCCCGGCAGTTTCCTCTTCCTCACGCACTTCTGCGCGTCCAGCCCGGACGCGGTCGCGTTGGAGAAGGCGCTGCTCACCGACCTGGGTTCGGGCCGTTTCCGGACCATCGAGGAGATCTCCGCGTACTTCGACGGCCTCGAAACGGTCGAGCCGGGCGTGGTCTTCCTGCCGCAGTGGCGGCCCGAGGAGCCGGTCGAGGAGCCGCTGACGGTCGGTCAGAAGCTGATGGCCGGTGGCATCGGCCGCAAGCCGACGGCCTGAACCGCCGCGGCGCAGCGTCGCGGCGCGCGATTCAGCGTGCCGCGACGAGTTGTTGTTCGGCGCGGGCGACGATCTCCTGGAGATACAGTCCGCGACGAACATCGCACACGTGCCGGCCGCCGTCGCGGACCAGGGTCGCGAACTCCGCGCGCAGCACCGCGAAGGCGGACCCGTCGATCGCCGCGGACAGGTCCAGCGTGGCGGCCCCGGCCGATCCGTACAGGTCCACGTCGTAGCGGTGGCCGCCTTCGGCCGAGCAGCACAACAGCAGTTGGGACACCGCGCCGCCGGCGTGGACGAGCTGAAGCGCCGCCCAGCCCGCGCCCGCGGAGTCGGCCCGCAGGTCCACGATGTCGCCCAGCGCGACGCTCATCAGGTCGAACGCGTGCGGCCCCACGTCCAGGATCGCGCCGCGCGCCTGCCGCCACGGCGACGCCGCGAACGGACCGCCGAGGAAGGCCCCGGTGACGCAGGTCAACCTGCCCGTGCGCCACGGCGTCTCGGCGCTCTCCAGGTGGGCCAGGAACTCCCGTACACGCGGCGCGTATCGCGCGCTCAGGGCGACCATCGAGCCGACCCCGGCCGTGTCGATCACGTCGGCCAGGCGGCGTGCGGTGTCCGGGTCGGCCGCGATCGGCTTCTCCAGCAGCACGGCCTTGCCGGCCCGCGCGGCGCGCTCGGCGAGCGGGGGTTGGGCCTCGGGGGCGATCGCGAAGACCACCGCCTCGCACGCGTCGAGCAGCTCGTCGAACTCCGCGCACGCCCGGGCGCCGTAGGACTCGGCGAGTTCCCGGGCCGGCTCCGGTCGGCGCGCCCACACCGCGGCGAGCCGGGTCTCCGGCCCCGCCGCGAACACCGGCGCGTGCACCAGCCTCGCCCACGGCCCGGCCCCGACCAGACCCACCGCGACCTGCTCGCTCATCGTCTTCGCCTCCGGTCTCGTGCACCCCGAGCCTGCCGTGTTCCCGCCGGCCGAGCGTACCGGGCGGTTCGCGTTGCCCGACCGCGCCACTCGCGTGTCGAACGACGGACGTCGCCATGGCACTGGAGAGCCGGCGAGGTCGCTGCTAGCTTCCGCCCGCATGAGGCTCTTCGGATGAGGTCGTGCGCATGAGGTTCTCCATGTCCCTGCCCGTGCTGCGCGATCCCGGCCACGCGCAGCCCTATCACCGCACGTTCGCGCTGGCGCGGATCGCCGAGGAGGCCGGATTCGACACCGCCACCGTCGGCCACCACCACTTCATGCCGGGCAACATGAGCGATCCACTCACGCTGCTGGCCGCCGTTGCCGCCCGGACGGACACCCTGCGGGTGGGCACCGGCATCTTCCAACTCCCGGTGCACCATCCCTTGCGGGTCGCCGAACAGGTCGCCACGATCGACGAGATCTCGGGCGGACGGGTCACCCTCGGCGTCGGACTGGGCTGGTGGCCGCTGGAGTACGCGGCGCACGGATCCGAGTTCCGCACCCGGGGCGCGCGGATGGAGGAGGCGTTGGAGATCCTCCGCCTGGTCTGGACCCGGGAGAACGTCGCCTATCGGGGCCGCTTCCACGACTTCCCCGAACTGACCGTGTACCCGCGCCCGGTGCAGGAGCACATCCCGCTGTGGGTGGCCGGCGTCGCGGACGCCGCCGTCGAGCGCGCCGCGCGCCTGGGGGACGCGTGGTTGTGCGGCCCGGTCCAGTCCCTGGCCAAGGCACGATCCTGCCTGGCGGTCTACCGGGCGGCGTGCGCGCGGCACGCCCGGCGGCCCGACTGGGTGCTGCGCCGGTACGCGTGGCTCGGCAAGGACCGCCGCACGGTCGCCGAGGAGGTGTTGCCCGCGTACGTCGGCGGCCTGCTCGAGCACTGGCGCGCATCGGCCGAGGACGCCACGGAGCGCGACTTGTTCCACCGCCTGGACGCCGGCGAGCACGTCCCCGCCGAGGAGATCGCCCGGGACCGGTTGTTGTGGGGCGGCCCCGAGGACGTGATCGCCCAGATCGCCGACTACCGCGACCGAACCGGCGGCGACCACATCCACGCGGCCTTCGGCGCGGGCCTGCCGGGCGACACCGGCCCGACGTCCACGCGCGGCTCGTTCGACGAACTGGCTTCGATGATCGCACTGTTCGGCAAGGAGGTGATCCCGGCCCTCCGGTGACGCCGACCGGGCGGCGACGTCACCCGCCCGGCGGCGGGAGGGAGTGCCCGCGGTGCTCGTGGCACGGTGCGGCATCGGCGGGCCGCTTGTGATCGTCGGCCCGTCGCCGACTCCGATCCGTCGCCCGGATGATCTACTGGACGCGGCCGGGGGATGGGTGTCGGACGAAGGGTTCGCAGCGTGCTGATCGATCTTGCCGGGAAGAGTGCGTTGGTCACCGGGTCGACCCAGGGGATCGGGGCGGCGATCGCGGTGGGGCTGGCCCGGTCCGGGGCCCGGGTCGCCGTGAACGGACGCACCCCCGAGTCCGTGGAGGCGGCGCTGGAGCGCATGCGCGGCGAGGTGCCCGGCGGTGAATTCCGGGCGGCGCCGGGGGACATCGCCACCGACGAGGGGGCCGCGCGGGTGTCGGCGGCGGCGCCGGACGTGGACATCCTGGTGAACAACCTCGGCATCTTCGGCGCGCGGCCCGCGCTGGAGATCGACGACGCCGAGTGGCGGCGGTACTTCGAGGTGAACGTGCTCACCGCGGTGCGGATGATCCGCGCCTGTCTGCCCGGGATGCTCGAGCGCGGCTGGGGGCGGATCCAGAACATCGCCAGCGACTCGGCGGTGGTCACCCCGGCGGAGATGATCCAGTACGGCATGTCCAAGACGGCGTTGCTCGCGGTGTCGCGCGGATTCGCCAAGGAGGCGGCCGGCAGCGGGGTGACGGTCAACTCGGTGATCGCCGGGCCGACCCACACCGGCGGAATCGAGGACTTCGTCTACGAGTTGGTCGACCCCGCACTGCCGTGGCCACAGGCACAGCGCGAGTTCATGCGGCGCCACCGCCCGCAGTCGCTGATCCAGCGGTTGATCGAGCCCGAGGAGATCGCGCACATGGTGGTCTACCTGAGCTCGGACTTCGCGTCGGCGACCACGGGCGGTGCGTTGCGGGTGGACGGCGGATACGTGGACGCGATCCTTCCCTGAGCGATGCGGGGCCGGGCCGGTCCCCGAGCGAACCCGGCCTCCCGGACGACAGCGCGGCACCCCCGCGGACCCCCGGCACCCCGCACACCTCCGGCATTCGCCCCGGCACATCTTCGGCCCCCCGGCTCGCCCCTGGCACCCCCGGCCCCGGCGCGGCACCCCATCGCCCCGTGTGGCCCGGCTCTCGGCCCGCTCGACTGGAGCCCCATGCAGCCCCCCGACTCCTGGCTCCCGCCACCCAGGCGCCGCACCACCCTCCGACGCGGCCTGCGGATCGCCGTCTCGTGCGCGGCGCTGCTCGCCGGCGTGGCCGGCACCCTCGTCGGCACCGACGCGCAGGCCGCCTCCGGTGCCGACGCGAACGCCGGCGCGGTCAACCCGTACGGCGCCCTCGGCGCGCAGCGTCCGCAGTGGCGGGTGTGCGACTGGTACACCTCGCCCGGTCCGCGCGATCCCGACTGGCGGGACCACCCGGTCACTTCCTGCGCGGACGTGCGCGCGCCGCTGGACTGGTACGACCGGAGCAAGGGCACGATCACCGTGCGGGTGACCCGGGTGGCGAGTACCGGTGGATCGGCGCGGCGCGGCGTGCTCCTGGTCAATCCCGGCGGCCCCGGCATCGACGGCTCGGCATCGGCGACCCGGATCGCCCGGTCCCAGCCCGAGTTGTCGCGGACCCACGACATCATCGGCTTCGCGCCCCGGGGAGTCGCGCCCTCCACGACTCTGGACTGCGGCGTGGACTGGACGCGGTACGACTCGGTCGCCGACACCCGCGACCGCTCGCCGGCCAACGTCGCACGGCAGCTCGCGAACGCGCGCCTGGTCGGACAGGCCTGCGCGGACGCGGCGTTCGCCCCGTATGTGACCACCGATCAGACCGCGCGGGACCTGGACCTGATCCGGGCGGTGCTCGGCGAGCGCCGCATCGACTACCTCGGCTTCTCCTACGGCACCTGGCTGGGCGCGTGGTACGCGGCCACCTATCGCGATCGGGTGGACCGTTTCGTCCTCGACTCGAGCATGAACTGGTTGTCCACGCCGGAGGAGGTCTTCGTCGAGTCGTGGGCCCGCGGCTTCCGGCGCCGCTTCGACGTGCAGTTCCTGCCCTGGCTCGCGCGCCACCACGACCGGTACGGGTTCGGCGACACCCCGGAGGCGGCCGGCGCCGCGTACGAGGAGTTGCGCGCCGCCGTCGCCGGGCAGGGTCGCGGCACGGCGTTGGACGCGACGCAGGCGACCGTGCTGTACAACTCCGGCGGTTGGCCGCAGTGGGCCGAACTGTTGGTCGCGCTGCGTGGCGATCCGACCCGGGCGACGGACCTGCTCGCCGCACCCAGGGTGCCGGTCGGCATACCGGACAGCGGAGCGCACTGGGCGGTCCGGTGCGGCGACGGCCGGTGGCCGCGGGACCCGGCCCGCTGGGTCGCCGAGGGCGACCGGCTCGGCGCGCGCTATCCGTTGGCCGGCTCGCTCGCCACCGAACAGCCTTGTGCCTTCTACCCGTTCGCGACCGCGCGGCCGGCCGTGCCGAACGCGGCCACACTGCCCCGGATGTTGATGGTGCAAAACCAGCTCGACCCGGCGACGCCGGCCGACGGCGCGCTGATCGCCGCCGCCGAGTCGCACCAGTCGATGATCTTCGTCCGGGACGCGGGCAATCACATCGCCTACGACAGCGGCAACGCGTGTGTGGACGTCCGGGTCAACGCCTACCTCGCGCGCGGCGCCCGGCCGGGCACGGTGGTCTGCGAGGGGCTGCCGCTCCCGCTGGACGACGTCGTGTACCCGGTCGGCGCGGCCGGCCCGCAACCTCCGCGCCAGGGCCGCTGACCACGGCCGCCCGGGGGCGGACACCGGGCCCCGACACGGCGCGGGCCCCACCGCCGATGGCGATGGGGCCCGCGCCCGAGGTGCCGTGAGGTCCCGAGGACCCGGCGGTCACCGATCGTGCGATCAGTGCACGAGCACCGGAACCGGCAGCTCGTCCGCGTCGGTGTCCGCGTCCTTGTCGTTCGTGGCGACCACCGTGCTGTCGCCGTGCCCGACGGTGATGAAGGTGAAGGCGATCGCCGAGGCCAGCGCCAGGATGCCGACCGCCCACCAAATGGCGGTGGCGTAGCCGTGCACCATGGCCTGCATCTTGAGCTGCTCCAGGCCGGCCGAACCGGACGTGTGCGAGGCCACGTAGGCCGTGGTCGCGCTCGCCGCGATGGTGTTCAGCAGCGCCGTGCCGATCGCGCCGCCGACCTGCTGCGAGGTGTTGATCATCGCCGAGGCGACGCCGGCGTCCCGCGGCTGGACGCCGTAGGTGGCCAGGCTCATCGCCGGCATGAACGCCGTGCCCATGCCCAGACCGAGCAGGATCTGCGCGGGCAGGATCAGCCCGACGTACGAGCTGCCGACCTCGATCTGGGTGAGCAGCAGCATGCCGACACCGGCGGTCAGGAAGCCGGGGCCCATCAGCAGCCGGGCCGGGACCCGGGTCATCAGGCGCGCGCCGATCTGGGTCGAGCCGGTGATCATGCCCGCGATCATCGGCAGGAACGCCAGGCCGGTCATCACCGGCGAGAAGTCCTTGACGATCTGGAGGTAGTAGGTGAGGAACAGGAACATGCCGAACATCGCGATGATGGCCAGGCCGAGCGAGAGGTAGATGCCCGCCCGGTTGCGGTCGGCGATCACCCGCAGCGGCAGGAGCGGGGCCTTGACCCGGCTCTCCACGAGGACGAACGACGCGAGCAGGACCGCCGCGGCGACGAACAGGCCCACCGTGCTGCCCGAGGTCCAACCGTGGCTCTCGGCGCGGGTGAAGGCGTAGACCAGGGTGCCCAGGCCGACCGAGGACAGCACCACGCCGGGGATGTCCAGCGGCGAGCGGTTGCGGGTCCCGGCAGGCTCACTGATGACCAGGACGGCACCGGCCGCGGCGACCGCGGCGAACGGGATGTTGACGAAGAAGGTCCAGCGCCAGTTCAGGTACTCGGTGAGCACGCCGCCCAGGATCAGGCCCACCGCGCCGCCGCCACCGGCGATCGCGCCGAAGATGCCGAACGCCTTGGCGCGTTCCTTGGCGTCGGTGAACATCACCGCGAGCAGGGACAGCGCGGACGGGGCCAGCAGCGCGCCGAACGCGCCCTGGAGTGCCCGGGCGCCGAGCAGCATGCCGGTGCTCGCGGCTATGCCGCCGAGCGCGGACGCGGCGGCGAAGCCGGTCAGGCCGACGATGAAGGTGCGGCGTCGACCCCACAGGTCGGCGATCCGGCCGCCGAAGAGCAGCAGCCCGCCGAACGCGAGGGCGTACGCGGTGATCACCCATTGCCGGTTGCCGTCGGAGATGCCCAGGTCGGTCTGGGCGGACGGCAGCGCGATGTTCACGATGGTGCCGTCGAGGACGACCATCAACTGGGCGATGGCGATGAACAGGAGGGCTTTCCAGCGCCTGGGATCGGGCACGGTGGTCTTGGGCGGGGCGGTTGCAGACATGGGGGTACTCACTTGGGGGGTGCGATGCGACGGCGGACGTCGCGAGGGTGGACGGTGCTCCCTCGCCCGCGCGGAGTCGGCGGGTCGACGGTGAAGTGTTCGTGTGTTCGTGGTCGTTACGCGGTCACGAGGTGCTACGGAGGTTCGGGAAGTCGGTGGCGCGCGTCAGCGCCCGGAAGGCCGCCCCTCGTGTTCGGCGGCAATCCGTTCCATGTCCCCCAGCGCCACGGCGCTGCCGGACAGCGGGGTGGGGTCGGGTGTGCCCAGACCGTCGAGCAGCACGTCCAGGTGACGGTGCACGAACCGGTCGTTCTCCACGCAGCCGCCCATCCCGGGCAGCGGTCGGGTGAGCTGGGTGATCGCCATCAGCAGATCGCCCGAGCCGACGTCGGTACGCAGCCGGCCCTCGGTACGAGAGCGCTCCATCAGCGTCTCGACCAGGTGCTCCAGCCGCGCCCGGGCGGCGACCATCTCGGGATGCGTCTTGTCCACTCCGGCGGACATGAGCGTGCACAGCGCCCCGATCCGCTCCTCCGTCGCGCCGTGCGCGAAGCGCCGCAGGGCCGCGAAGGCCTCCGGCTCCTCGGCCAGGGCCAGCTCGCCCCGCTCGGTGATCCGTTCCAGGACGGAGAGGATCACCCGCTGCGCGAGCTCGTTGCGGTCGGCGAAGTGGCGGTACAGGGTCGCGTTGCCGACTCCCGCGCGGCGGGCGACCTCGTCGAACGGCACCTCGACACCGTGTTCGACGAACATCTCGCGCGCCGCGGCGATGATCCGCTCGCGGTTGCGCCGGGCGTCCGCACGAAGTCGCGGACCACGGTCCTCGGCGACGTCGGTGGCAATGACGGTGCTGCCCATGATCCGGCTCCTTCCTGTCGGTACCCGAGCGATAACCGGGGAGTGATTCCCCGATTGTTGATTCGCTGGGTTAAACGGACAGGAAGTCCCCGGATATTTCGATCGGTGATGTGACCTGGGTCACATCTGATGCGGCGGGCCGGCGACCGGGTGGCGGTGCGCCCGGCACCCGGTCGGCGATCCGCCCTCTACCAGGCGAAAGACTCCGGCGCGGGTCCCGGGCCGGGGAAGATCCGGTCCAGCTCGGCGAGTGTCTCCGGGCTCAACTCGACGCTCGTCGCCCGCAGCGCCGAGTCCAATTGGTCTCGCGTGCGCGGGCCCACGATCGGGCCGGTCACCCCGGGGCGGGTGAGCAGCCAGGCCAGTGCGACCTCCCCCGGCGGCGTACCGATCTTGGCGCACAGGTCCTCGTACGCCTGGATCTGCTCGCGCCGCTCGGCCACCTCACCCGCCGCCCGGTCCCCGGCGGAGCGGTGTCGACCGCCCGCGCGCTCCTTCTCCAGCACCCCGCCCAGGACACCGCCGTGCAGCGGCGACCACGGGATGACCCCGAGGCCGTAGGCCTGTGCCGCCGGCAGCACCTCGGCCTCGGCGGCGCGCTCGGCAAGGTTGTACAGGCACTGCTCGCTGACCAGACCCAGCGAGGATCGGCGGGCCGCCGCCTCCTGGGCCTGCGCGATGTGCCAGCCGGCGAAGTTCGACGACCCGACGTAGAGCACCTTGCCCTGCGCGACCAGCAGGTCCATCGCCTGCCAGATCTCCTCCCACGGGACCCGGCGGTCGATGTGGTGCATCTGGTAGATGTCGATGTGGTCGGTGCCCAGCCGGCGCAGGCTGTCCTCGCAGGCCCGGCGGATGTGCCGGGCGCTGAGCCCGCCCGAGTTGGGCCAGTCGCCCCAACTGCCGTAGACCTTCGTGGCCAGCACGACCCGTTCGCGCCGGTCGCCCCCGGCCAGCCAGCGGCCGACGAGCTCCTCGGTGTCCCCCCGGGCGCCGGCGCCGGTCAGTTGGGAGCGCCCGTACACGTTCGCGGTGTCGAACAGGTTGATGCCCGCGTCGAGCGCGGCGTCCATGATCTCGCCGCTGTCGCGTTCGTCGGTGGCGGGCCCGAAGTTCATCGTGCCGAGCACGATGCGACCCACGGTCAGGCCGGTGCGGCCCAGTTCGGTGTACGGCATGGCGGAGGTGGAAGAGGTCATGCTCTTGTCGCTGCCCGGCCCGAGCAGGCCGGAACCCATGGGATTCGCCACGCGGGCGACGGCCGGCGAAGCCGTCGGTCTGCGTCAGCGACTCGCCGCCAGCCGACGGGTGTGCTCCTCCCATGCGGCGGTCAGCCGGTCGACGGCCGATTCGAGGGTGGCCGCCGACTCGGCGAAGGACAACCGCACGCCGCGATGGTGTCGGCCGTCCACGCACGCGTCGGCGCCGGGCAGGACCAGCACGCCGTACCGCGCGGCCAGGTGGGCGAACGTGGTGCTGTCCGCGACCGGCAGGTCCGCCCACACCGACAGTCCGGCCCGCGGCGCCTGCACCCGCCAGGCCGGCAACTGCCCGGCCAACAGGTCCAGCAGCAGATCGCGGCGCTCGGTCAGCGTCCGACGCAGCCCCTCCTGCCAGTCCGCGCCGGCGGCCCGCAGCAGGCGCGCGGCGAGCACCTGCGCGGGTACGCTCGCCGCCGCACCGGTCGCGCGGGTCCGGGTCAGGTGGGCGTGCAGCGCGTCCGGCGCGCGCAGCCAGCCCACCCGCAGACCGGCCCAGAACATCTTGGACAGCGAGCCGAACGCGATCACCGCGTCGTCGTCGGCGGCGGCCGGCGGCACGGGAGGGGCACGGTCGGGTCCCAGGCCCAGTCCGGCCTGGGTCAGGTCCTCCACCAGCACCGCGTCCCGGGCGCGGCGCACCGTGAGCAGGGCGCGGCGGCGGAGTTCGGCCAGGGGCGCGCCGGTCGGGTCGTGGGCGGCCGAGGCGGCCAGGACCACCGGTGCGTGCAGCCGGGCGGCGGCTCGGTCCACGGCGGCCACGTCCAGACCCAGGGCGTCCACACCGACACCGATCGGCCGGCCCCCGGCCGCCGTCACCGCCGCGGCCAGGCCGGGTGTACCCGGGCAGCCGGTCAGGACCGCCCGTCCCGGCGACACCAGCGCCGCGAGCACCAGGGACAGCGCGTGCCGGGCGCCCGCGGTGACGATCAATCGGTCGGGTGTGGTCGGCAGGCCCAGGTGCGTGGTGAGGTGGTCGGCCAGGGCCGCGCGCAGTTCGGGCAGACCGCCCGGGGGCAGGCCGTGCCCGTCGTCCTGGGACAATACGAACGCGGCGTCCGCGGGCGGCAGATGCCCGGTCCCGGCGGGCACCGACAGGGACAGGTCGAGCACGTCGGCGTCGGCGACCAGGCGCCGCCGGACCGGGGCCGCGACCGGGGTGGGCGGATGCGTCCACCCGGGCCGGGGACGCACGAACGTGCCCGCGCCCTGGCGCCGCTCCACCAGGCCGGCCTCGGCGAGCGTCTCGTAGCCGCGCACGACGGTGCCGCGGCCCACCCCCAAGGCGTGCGCCAACGGGCGCTCGGCGGGCAGGCGTACGCCCGGGCCGGCGAGTCCGCGCTCGATCGCCTCGGCCAGCGACTCGGCGATCCGTCGATGGCGCGGTCCCGCGCGGGTGTGCCAGTCGTCCAGCGCGACGCGTACCCACCAGCTCGGATCCTGGTCCATTCACCCAGATTGGCACTGTCCCGGGAGTGGGACAACGGGCAGGCTCTTCGACGGGGGACGGCTGGTGGCCGGTGGCTCGTTACCCACGGCTCTTGGTTCGTGGCTCCTGGCTCTTGGTTCGTGGCTCATGGTTCGTGGCTCACGGCTCGTGGCTCGCGGCTCCCGGCTTGTCGGGCCCGGTCGTCGACCGCCGCCGATCCCCCGCTCTCCGTCGTCGAGTGAAAGGTGCCCGTCGTGTCGGCCGCTCCCGCCCCCACCCTCGCCAGACGCTTCTGGGAGGCGATCGAACCCGTCCACGCCATCGTGTACTTCGCGCCGGAACCGGCCGAGGCGGCCCGCGCGCTCGGGCTGATCGGGTGGTGGATGGGCTACTTCGCGGGTCGGCTCGCCCCGCTCGGCGCGGTCCGCGCCCCCGAGGCGAGTGCGCTGTGCTTCGCCTTCGCGCCCGCCCGCGTGGCCCGCGCGCTGCCCGACGCGTGGGCGTACACGACGCCGGAGAAGATGCTCGACTCCCGGATCGGCGCGGTCGGGACGGCACTGGCCCGAGCCCTGCCGGCGGTGGACGATCGACACCTGGAAGACCTGGTCGACCTGCTGGAACGCGCCGTCGAGGGTTGCGGGTACGAAGGACGCGCGCTCGCCGCGGCGTGGTCGGCTGTGCGGCGTCCGGACGATGCGGCCGGCCGGTTGTGGTTGGCGAGTACGGTCCTGCGCGAACACCGCGGCGACGGCCACGTGATCGCGGTCGCGCACGCCGGCCTGACCGGCATCGAGGCGGGCCTGACCCACGCCGCCACCGGCAACGTCTCGCGCGAACTGCTCCAGAGCACCCGGGGCTGGAGTGACGCGCAGTGGGAACAGGCGCGCCGCCGCCTGGTCGCCAAGGGCCTGCTGGACCGCGACTCGCGACTGACCAGGAGTGGTGGGGCGCTGCGCCGCGACGTGGAACACGCCACCGATCGACTCGCCGCCGACCCCGTCACACTTTTGGGCGAGGTCGGGGTCGAGGAGGCCATCCGGCTGGCCGCGCCGCTGAGCCGACACCTCGTGGACAGCGGCCTGGTCCCCGTACCCAACCCGATCGGAGCGCCTCGCCCATGACCACGCGCCCCCACCCCCGGACCGGGGCGACCCTGCGCGTCGAACGGGACGGGCCGATCGCCGCGCCGACCATCGACCGGCCGCGCGGCCGAACCGGGCCTGGTCGACCGTGTGCTGCCCGTCGCCGAACCGATCGGTGCGGCGCGGGCGTTGGCCGAGCGGATCATCCGACACCCGGCGAGCGCGGTGTCCGCGTGCCTGGCGGCGGTCACGCGCGGGATCGACCCGCCGATCGACGAGGGCCCGGCGGTGGAGGCGTCCTGTTCGCCGCGACCGACACGGACTGGGCGTCCTACCGCCGGGATTGATGCCGTCTCGACGGGCGGGCCGGGTGAGCCGGGTGCCGAACGAGGTGTCCGATTGCCGCCGGCACCGCGTCCCGGCCGCGTCCACTCTGGAGGCATGACCACCACCGCGGACACCCGCACCTTCGTCGTCCGAGCGATCCCCGCCGAGGTCCTCGCCTCGGTCCGGGCCACCGGCCTGGACGTCTCCGGCCACCCGGTCGAATCGCACACGGCCGGCGGCGGCGAACCGCTGCGCTGCTGCCTGCGCGACACCGAAGAGGGCGAGCGGCTCATCCTGTTCGGCTACGAACCGCCGCTCCCGGCAAGCCCCTACCGCGAGATCGGCCCGGTCTTCGCGCACGCCGACGCCTGCCCCGGACCGGTCGGCGACTCCTACCCGCCCCAGTGGCGGGCCCGGCGCCAGGTCTTTCGCGCCTACGACGCCCGGGGACGGATCCACCCCACCTCACGCGTGCACGACACCGACGACCCCGAGCCCGCCCTCGCCGAGATCCTCGCCGACCCCGAGGTGACCGAGATCCACAGCCGCAACATCACCTACGGCTGCTTCATGTTCACCATCGTCCGCCCGTCCACCCCCGACCGCTGATCCCACGACCGGCCCCCCGGTAGCGCCCGGCGCGAGCGCTACCGGGGGGCCGGCGCGAACGCCCGGCGCCAGTGCGTGGTGGCGCGCCGTCCGTCGAGCAGGCCGGTCGCGGCCGGCGCGAACGCGCCCGAGCAGATCGACACCGGTCGCGCCCCGCGCGTGTGGGCCCGGCGCAGCGCGTCCCCAGGGCCGGCGACACCGTCGCGCCGGCCCCGGCCACGCCCGGGACGATCACCGTGTCGGCGGCGGCGAGGGTGTCCGGTCCGTACTCGGCGCGCAGCGAGAAGCCGCCCACCGCGCGCAGATCCCGGTGCGGCTGCTCGGCGCACACGCGCAGCTCGTACCGGGGCAGATCACCCAGCTCCGGGCGGGCCAGGCCGAAGACCTCCACCACCACGCCCGGCTCGAACGGGGCCATCCCCTCGAACGCCGACACCGCGACCACGTGCGCCTTCGTCATGGCCGCATCCCAAGGAGGAGCGCACCGGCGACCCGGGGCCGGATTCCGCACCGGCCCGCGAGCGGGCGGCCCCGAGCCGATCGCTACCGTACGCGGATGGACAACGCTGTCGTGCGCAGCCCGTCGGCCCAGGTCGCGGCGCGGGCCGACGCTCCCGATCCGGGCCGCGTCCGGGGCGCCGCCCAGGTGGTCACCGACGTCCTCCAGCCGCGCAACACCATCCTGGCCGGGCTGTCCGGCTTCGGCGCGCTCGTCGCCCAGTCGTGGACCGGCGCCGGGTGGGGGCTGTTCGCGGCACTGTGCGCGGGCATCGTCCCGGCCGGGTACATCGAGTGGGAGCGTCGCCGCGGTACCTGGGGCGACCGTCACGTGGTGGACCGCCGGCAGCGTCCGCGCGTCTTCGCGGTGATCCTGGCCTCGATCGGCGTCGGCGCGGCGGTCATGCTCGGCGCCGGCGCGCCGTCCCGGCTGGTGTTCGCGATGTTCGCGCTGTGGGGCATGACGGTGGTGCTGCTGGTGGTGAACGCGGCGTGGAAGATCAGCGTCGACTGCGCGGTCGCGTCCGGCATCGTCGCGCTGCTCGCCGTCGCGGGCGGACCGTGGTGGTCGACCGGTTTTCTCGCGGTCGGTGTCGTGTGCTGGTCGCGTGTGGCACTGCGTCACCACACCGTCGCGCAAGCCGTGGCCGGTGCGCTCTTGGGCGCCGCCACCGGGGCATCTGTGGTTTTGGGCTGACAGATATCGGTACATATCGGACCATCTTCGAGTGCTTCTATGGCGCACGTCACATGTCGGGTACCGATGGTCAGCAGTTCGTACGCACCGTGAACCGTCTTTCCGCGATTGCTGCCTGGAGTAATCGGGATATCCACGCTGCGTCATCGAATCGGGCACAATGCGTACGCTTCTCGGGACTTTAGGTCCCGTTATTCCCCCCTTCCGACCTGATTCGTCGGTTTCGGCGAAACGTGATGTTTGGATCCGAGTCGGGGGTGTGCGTAGTTTGGTGCTTCGCCACACCGGTCCGGTGCTCGGCGAAATGGTCTCCCGGTTCGCCGAATCCTGCCGCCGGAGCGAGGCCACGGTACGAAACCCGAAAGGCAGGAGCGGGGGAACCAAGTGGAATGCCGTCCCGGGCGTCCGTGACACGGACGCCCATCACGACGGCTTGGGGTGAAGCCGTGCCCGTCCCTTCCTCAGGAGGGCCGAACACGGCCGGGCGAGACTCTCCAGCCCGAATCCGACAGCTCACTTCGTAGGCGTGGGAGAAGGAAAAATCTTCGTGCAGTCGTTCATCACCCCTGCCCGCATGCCCAAGAAGACGCGTCTCGCGCTGACCCTCGGCATGGCCGGCGCGATCGTCGCCGCCCCGCTGGTCACCGGTCTCGCCACCGCCAACGCCGCCTCCGTCTCCACCTGGGACAAGGTCGCCATGCTCGAGAGCTCGGGCAACTGGCACATCAACACCGGCAACGGTTTCTACGGTGGTCTGCAGTTCACCATCAGCACCTGGAACGAGTTCGGCGGTCAGCAGTACGCCCCGCGTGCCGACCTGGCCACCAAGGACCAGCAGATCGCCATCGCCGAGAAGGTTCTCGCCGTACAGGGTCCCGGCGCCTGGCCGAACACCTCCGGCCCGGCGGGCCTGACCAAGGGCAGCGCCGCTCCGGCCGTCTCGCCCGGCACCAAGTCCACGGTGAAGGTCACCCCGAAGGCCGCCGAGCCGGCCGAGTCCGCTTCGGAGACCACTGCGGCCCCGAAGATCGAGGTCGTCCCGGCGGCCGAGACGAAGTCCGCGTCGACCACCACCTCGTACTCCGTGGTCAAGGGCGACACGCTCTCCAAGATCGCCGCCGCCAAGGATGTCGAGGGCGGCTGGTACAAGCTGTACGCCGACAACCGCTCGGTGATCGGTGGCAACCCGAACGTCATCCAGATCGGTCAGAAGCTCTCGCTCTCCGGCAAGGCCTCGGCCTCGACCGAGTCCGGCAGCACCAAGACCGAGACCGCTCCGGCGGCGCCGAAGACCGAGACCAAGGCCACGGCGTCCGTGAAGGTCGCGCCGAAGACCGAGGTCAAGGAGAAGGCCCCGGTCGCGGCCAAGGAGTCCTCGGTCAAGGCCGAGTCCACCACGGCCAACGCGTCCGGTTACGTCGCTCCCGTGAAGGGCGGCCTGGGCACCGCGTTCGGCACCGGCGGCAAGCTGTGGTCCAGCGGCAGCCACACCGGCCAGGACTTCGTGGCCGCCACCGGCACCTCGGTGAAGGCGATCACCTCGGGCACCGTGGTCAAGGCCGGCAACGGCGGCGCCTACGGCAACGAGATCGTGATCAAGCACGCGGACGGCAAGTACTCGCAGTACGCCCACCTGTCCAGCATCGGCGTGCGCGTCGGCGCCACGGTGAGCACCGGTCAGCAGATCGGCCTCTCCGGCGCGACCGGCAACGTGACCGGCCCGCACCTGCACTTCGAGATCCGCACCACGCCGAACTACGGCAGCGGCATCAACCCGGTCACCTACCTGCGCGCGCACGGCGTCAACCTCTGAGCCGAGCGTCATCAGGCGGTAACCACACCGCGATAGCCACAACAACGCGGTAGCCGTACCAGGGCCGGGCCCGTCGACCAAGTGTCGACGGGCCCGGCCCTTTTCGGCGTCCCCACCCCTGCGGACGCCGAAGTCCCCGGCGGAGCGCGCCGATCAGCCGCGCGCCGGGTAGCGCTTGGGCAGCGGCAGCCCACGTGCGGCCATCAACTCCCGCAGCCGGTCCGGGTAGTCGGTGATCAGACCGTCCACGCCGTCGTCCATCAGCTTGGCCATGGTCGCCGGGTCGTCGACGGTCCACGGCACGACCTTGATGCCCGCCGCGTGCGCCCGGGCGACCATGTCGCGGGTCACGTAGGGACGGTAGTTCGGGTCGGTGACCTTGCCGTTCTGCGGGAAGCCGTGCACGGGCGAGAACGTGCCGGCGCCGAACGACTTGATCGCGCGCAGCGGATCGCCGCCGAAGTCGTCGATGTCCAGGCCGCCCAGCCAGGGCGAGGCGCCGGGGTTGCCGACCTGGAGGAAATCGTAGTTGGTCAACGCGACCAGCGGCAGGCGCGGTTCGACCTGCCGCATGCGCATGAGCGCGCCCCAGTCGAAGCTCTGCACGGTGACCTGGCGCAACAGCCCGGCCCGGCGCACCTCGCGCGCCACGATCTGCACGAACTGCTCGCGCGGCGCGGTCTCCTGCGGGGCGCCGGCCTCGACCTTGGTCTCCACGTTGAGCTTCACGCCGTGCGCGTGTCGGCGATTGACCAGGTCGAACACCTCGGCGAGCAGCGGCATGCGGGCGCCGGGCGAGGTGGTCTGCGCGGGGAAGCCGGGGAATTGCCGCGACCCGCAGTCCAGCGTGCGGACCTGCGCCAGGCTGAGCGTGTTGACGTACTTCCCGACGTAGGGGAACTCCGGGTCGCCGGCGCGTACCGGCTTGGTGTCGGCGCACTTGCGCCCGTCGACCTTGCGGTCGTGGGTGACCACGGCCCGGCCGTCCTCGGTGATCTGGACGTCCAGTTCGAGTGTGGACACCCCCAGGTCCAAGCCCTTGGCGAAGGACGCGAGCGTGCTCTCCACGGTCAGCCCGAGACCGCCTCGGTGCGCCTGGAGGTCGAAGGACTTGCGGTGGTGGCCACCGTGACGATCCGCGGCGGCGGCCACTCCCGGGGCGGCGACAACGGCGGCCCCGGCCAGGATCGCGGCCGTGACGGTCTTCCATCCGGACATGGACGTCTCCTTCTCGCTCCGGTCGACGACGATCGACCGTCGACGCCCACACCCTGGCCCGCGCGAAGTGATGTGCGGGGAGTCGGATCATGGCGGTCGGGCGAAGAAGAGACGAAGAAGCGGCGAAGTACTCCGGAGCGAGCCCGAATCCGGGCCCGGGCTCGCATGCGGATTTGAGCTCGCGCCCGTGCCCGTGCCCGAGCCCGCGCCCGCGCCCGCGTCCGAATCCGGACCCGGGCTCGAAACGGAACCCGGCCCGAGCGGGACCGCGGTCGCCCGGCGGGCGCCCCGCATCGGGCACCGCGCGGAAGCGGCCGTTCAGCAGCTCGAGTCGGGCCCGTCGTCGGACCACCCGGGACGGTGCGCGGCCAGCAGCCGGCCCGACGCGTCGTGCACGATCCGCCGGTCCTCGGCCGAGACGCTGGCGAAGAACGCGTCCTCGGCCTCGCTCAGCAACCGGGTGCTCTCCGCGACCAGTTCGCGTCCGGAGGCGGTGACCTGGATGACGTGCCGCCGTCGGTCGTGCGGGTTGCGCCGACGCTCGGCGAAGCCGCGCTCCTCCAGGTCGTCGAGCACGCCGACCAGGACGTTGGGGTCGATCCCGAGCAGTCGGCTCACGTCCTGCTGGGACAACGTCTCGTAGGTCAGCAGGGTCTCCAGCACATGCACGTGCTTGGTCTTGACGCCCAGCGTGGCCAGCGTCTGATCGGCGAGCGCCAACAGGAGATCGGCCAGCTTGACCAGCCGGTACCCGGTCCGTGCTCCCATCGGCGGCCGCCCGGTGTTGGGTCGGTCCGTCATGTCCACATGTTAGCGGCCCGCGAACATATGTCATCTAGACGAAAGGCCTTGCGTATCGTATGTTCCACATACGATCCATCGACTCTACGGAAGGGTTCGGCGATGTTCGCTGCCCTGGCCCGCCTGACCACGGCCCGGCCCCGGCTCCTGCTGATCACGGCCCTGTTCCTGCTGATCGGCGCCGGACTGCTCGGCCGAGGCGTCGGCGACCACCTGCTCGGCGGCGGCGCCGTCGACCCGAACTCGGCCTCGGCCCGCGCCGCGACCGCCCTCGACCGCGACTTCCCCGGCAGCCGCCCCAACCTGGTCCTCCTGGTCGGCGCCGACCGCCCCCTCGACGCGCCCGAAGTCGCGCTCCAGGCGAAGGAGTTGACCGACCGCCTCGGCGCCGAACCGGATGTCGCCGGGGTGGTCTCCTACTGGAACGGCGGCGCACCGACCCTGCGCACCGCCGACGGCCGGCACGGACTCGTCCTGGCCCACATCCGGGGCGAGGAGACCGCCGCCTCCGACACGTTCGAACGCCTGGCCGCCGACTACCGAGGCACCCGCGGCGCGCTGAAGGTCGAACTCGGCGGCAGCGTCGCGGTGCGCCACGACATGCAGGAGACCATCTCCGACGACCTGGTCCGCGCCGAACTGATCGCCCTGCCGATCACGCTGCTGATCCTGATCCTGGTCTTCGGCAGCCTGGTCGCCGCGCTGCTGCCGCTGGGCGTCGGCATCCTGGCCATGGTCGGCACCAACGCGGTGCTGCGCGTGGTCTCCTCGGTCACCGACGTCTCGGTGTTCGCGCAGAACCTGACCACCGTGCTGGGCCTGGGACTGGCCGTCGACTACGGCCTGTTCGTGGTCCGCCGCTACCGCGAGGAACTCGCCGCCGGCGCCCCGCCGATCCGCGCCGTGACGGTGATGCTGAACACCGCCGGGCGCACCGTGGTCTTCTCCGCACTCACCCTCGCCGTCTCGCTGGCCGCGATGCTCGTCTTCCCGCAGTACTTCCTGCGCTCGTTCGCGTACGCCGGCATCCCGGTCGTGCTGCTCGCCGCGTTCGGCGCGCTGGTGATCCTGCCCGCCGCGCTGGTCCTGCTCGGCGACCGGGTGGACCGGGGCGACCTGCGCGTGCCGCTGCGCCGACTCGCCGGCCGGCCGCGGCCGGTGCGCCCGGCCGCGCCGCTCGGGCGGCGGGAGAGCCGCTGGTATCGGATCTCCCAGGCGATCATGCGCCGGGCGCCGATCGTCGCCGTCCTCACCACCGGCGTCCTGGTCGCGCTCGGACTGCCCTTCCTGGGCGTGCAGTTCGGCACCGGCGACGATCGCCAACTGCCGAAGTCGGCCGAATCCCGGCAGGTCCAACAGGTGATCCGGGACCAGGTGGACGGCCGCCCCACCGGCGCGATCGAGATCGTCGTGGGCGCGGCGCGGCAACCGGACGGCACCGCCGACTACAGCGCCCGACTGTCCGCGATCGACGGTGTGGCCCGCGTGGTCGGGCCCGCCGGCACCTTCGAGCACGGCACCCGCAGCGCGCCCCCGGGTCCGGCCGAGGCCGGTCGACGAGCCGCCGGCAGCGCGTACATCTCGGTGGTGCCCGCCGTCGAGGACCTCTCCGCCGCCGGTCAGGATCTGGTGCGCGAGGTGCGGGCCGTACCCGCCCCGGGGCCGGCCCTGGTCGGCGGACAGACCGCCGAGGTGGTCGACGCCAAGCACGCGATCGGCAGCCGACTGTGGCTCGCCGGCGGGCTGATCCTGCTCACCACGTTCGTCCTGGTCTTCCTGCTCACCGGCAGCGTGGTGCTGCCGATCCTGGCGATCGTGTTCGCCGCGCTGAGCCTGACCGCGATGTTCGGCGCGGTGGTGTGGGTCATCCAGGACGGCCACCTGTCCGGCCTGCTCGACTTCACCCCGACCGGGTCGATCGAGACCGCGCTGCCGGTGCTGATGTTCTGCATCGCGTTCGGACTGTCCATGGACTACGGCGTGTTCCTGATCTCCCGGATCAAGGAGGAGCACGACCGCACCGGCGACCACCGGGGCGCGGTCGCCACCGGACTGGCCCGCACCGGCGGCATCATCACCGCCGCGGCGTGTGTCCTGGCGGTGGTGATGTTCGCGATCGGCACCTCGCGGGTGACCAACACGATGATGCTCGGCGGCGGACTCGCGCTGGCCGTCCTGGTCGACGCGTTCGTGGTGCGCAGCCTGCTCGCGCCGGCGGTGTTGGCCCTCACCGGCCGGGCCACCTGGTGGGCGCCGGGGCCGCTGCGCCGGCTGCACGATCGCTTCGGCCTCTCCGAGGGCGGGCCGGCCGAGCCGCCGACCGTGCCGGAGCCGCGCGTGCCGGTGCCCACACCCTGAACGGACCGGGCGCCGGGCGGGGCCGATTCCGGCCCGCCCGGCGCCCGACTTCCGACCGCGGCTTGAGAACACCCCATCAAGCCCGGCCGGTGCCCGATGCCGACCGGCTCATCGGCGGTACAGCACCGCCTGTGGCGCCGCCGCGGTCAACGTGACCGGCTCCTTGGGACGGACCGGCACTGCCCGCCCGGGTCGGTCGTCCTCACCCAGCAGGAACGCCCGATTGACCCCGTTCACCGTGACCGTGGTGCCCGGGTCGACACCGGCCACCGTTCGGATCGCCACCACCTCGACGATGTCCGACGCCCGCGTCCCGTGCGGGAGTCGCACCGTGGTCGCCGCCGGATCGTCGCGCTGCAGCGACCAGTCCACCCGCCCGCGGTCCGAGCGGTACAGGGTCGGGTCGCCCTTGATCCGCACACCGAGCGCGACACCGGCCCAGCCGGCCGCGCCGGGCGGCGGCGCCGAGGTGGTCTTGCGGACCACCGCGTACAGGTAGTCCCGCGGGTCGGCGATCAGCGTCGTGGTGTCCCCCGGCGGGTCGGCGACGACCCGGCCCTCGCGGCGCACCTCGTCGGTCATCACCGGGTACACCCACGGGTGCCGGTCCACCATCTCCTCGCGCGCGGTCTTCTTCGGGTCGACCAGCCGCTCGACCGCCGCCGGGGCGAACCGCATCGGGTTGTCCACGACGTCGCACAGGTTGTTGTTCAGCGTGCACGTCTGCAGCAGGGGGTGGCCGTCCTCGTAGCGGCCGGCGAACAACTTCGTGCCGTGGTCGGGCGACTGGAAGTACGCGGTGCCCGGCACCGCCTTGCCCCGGCCGTCCACCTCGACGCGGTAGGCCCATTCGATGTCGGTGGTGCGGCCCCAGCGGGCCATCAGCGCCGGCGTCGAGGTGCCGCCGTCCTCGTTGCTCCACACGATCGTGTAGGTCAGCACCCGGTTCCCGGCGGTCGCCGCCGGGGCCTCCTGGTACCAGGCCAGCACCGGCGTGTCGGAGATCGCGTTCTGGAACGGGCCGGTCGCCCCTCCGGGCACACCCGGGATGCCGCGGCCGTAGAGCACGGGCGCGTTCGCGGCCACGGCGTGCTCGCGGTCCGTCGTGGCGATGGTCTCGGTGCGCAGCCGGGAGACCCGCACCACCGATCCGGCCGGCGACGAACGATCGGCCGCGTAGCTCAGCGTCAGCTTGTGCCGGCCCTTGCGCAGCGCGCCGAGGGCGAAGCCGCGCTCGGTGGGCGTGGCGCCGAACACCACCACGTCACCGGCGGGCCGCCCGTCGACGAGCAGGTGCAGCACCGCCGACTCCTTGCCCGGCGTACCCCAGTCGAGACCCGGCGCCGCGACGGTGAGCGTCACCAGGGCCTCGCCGTCGCGCCCGGTGCGGAACGGCACCACCACCGGGCGGCCGTCGCGCTGCACCCCGAAGGTGCCGTGCGCGCCCGCGGATCGGTCCGTTTCGGCGGCCCGCGCGGACGGGACCGGGCCGACCAGTGCGGCCGAGGCGGCGAGTACGGCGGCACCGATCACGGATCGGCGCAGGCCATGGGTACGAGAACCAGCGAACACGAGCATCCCCCGAAACACATCGGTGAGGCTGACCCGTCCACCGTGGTCGGCCGGCGGTGCGCGGGCCAACCCCCGGGCGGGCAAATTCCACCAACCGTCACCGCCGGGCCGACGTCCCGACACGCCCCGGCCACGCAATCGGTGCGACGGCGCGCCCCCGGTCGCGGCGCGCCCGGTGTCCGATTCGTTCAAGACCGAGCGCGCGCGGCGGCCTAGCGTCGAGTCATGGAATGGATCACCCAAGACATGATCGAGCGGGCCGAACGTTTCCTGTGGACGTCGGGACGGGTGCTGGAACAACGCCGTTTCGCATACCTGTTCGGCACGAAGGACGGCAGGGCCGAGGACGACAGGGCGAGGGACGGCAGGGCGAGGGACGGCAGGGGCGCCGGGCGGGGGAACGGTGCGGTGGACGGCGAACGGGCCGGAGTGCTCGCCGCGTTGGACGCCTACCGGACCCCCGACGGCGGCTTCGCGTACGGCTTGGAACCGGATGTACGCGGTCCCCTCCCGCAACCGGCCACGCTGCGCACCGCGATGCCGATCCTGGCCGAGACCGGCGCGCTGCGCGGCGCGGAGACGGCCCGGCTCTGCGACTGGCTCGCCGGCGTGGCGACCACGGCGGGCGGGGTGGCACCGGCGTTCGCCGGCCTGCGCGACTATCCGCACCCGCCGTGGCTGGTGGTGCCGGACCCGCCGACCGCGGGCCTGATCCCGACCGGTTGGATCGTCGGGGCGCTGCTTCGCGCCGGCGTCGAGCACCCGTGGCTCCCCAGCGCGACGGAATTCTGCCGGACCGCCGTCGAGAGTCTGGCCGGCACCCATCCGTACGAGGTGGAGGCGGCCGTCACCTTCCTCGACGGCACACCGGATCGAGCGTGGGCCCGGCAGCAGGCCGCACGGCTGGGCGAACTGGTCCGGGAGCAGCGGCTCGTGCTGCTCGACCCGGCCCATCCGGAACAGGCCCGACTCGCGCCGGGCTACGCGGTCGGCGAATACCACCTGCCGCACGACTTCGCGCCGTACCCGGACAGCCTGGCCCGGGACTGGTTCACCGATGCCGAACTGCGGGTCGGCCTGCGGGCGCTGGTCGAGGCCCAGGAGGAAGACGGCGGTTGGCCGTTGCGCTGGGCCGAGTGGTCGCCCACCGTTCGGGCGGAGGCCCGGCCGGGCCTCACCATCGCGGCCCTGACCATCCTGCGGGCCTACGCGGAGGCGGTGCCGCCCAAGGCGGATTGAGCGTACGTCGGATCGAGGGCACGTCCGGCCGAGCGCACGCCGGGGGACCGCGGGTCCGGCCGAGCACAGGTACCCGGGGCGCAGGTCCGGGTGGGCGCCGGCCTCGCGTCCCGGCTCAGTGGAGCGTGACCCGCGCCCCGTCGATCAGCAGGACCTGTCCATCGCGCAGTGTGCGGTGCGGCACGCCGCGGGCGCGATAGTCGGCCACGACGGCCGCGAGCAGCTCCGCCTCCGGGTGGCCGGGCGAATCGATGTGCGGCACGACGGCATGGTCGAGGACGGCCAACCCGTCCCAGGGGGCGGGTTCCCCGTACAGCGCGGTCACCGCGTCCGCGTCGTCGCAGCGTTCGAGGCCGCGCAGGCTCGGTGCGAGCACGCACGCACCGGCGCTGTACCCGGCGTACACCAGCGCGTCACGGCGCAGCAGGTCGACGAGGACGCGGTCCGCGCCGCTGCGGGCGAGCGCGTGGCGCAGCACGAACACGTTGCCGCCGCGCACCCACACCGCCGCGAAGTCGTCCAGTGCGGAGGCGACTTCGGTGTGCGGACGGTCGAAGAACGTGCGCAGGTCGAGTTCGCTCGGGCGCAGTCCCAGGGCGTCGAGGCCGGCGATTTCCTGGTCGACGCCGGCGGCGCGGACGCCGGCGGGCCGGTCGTCGGTCGCGTTGGCGATCACCGCGATCCGGGCGCCGGTCGGCGGGTCGAGCAACGCGAGCAGACGGTCGGGGTGTTCGCCGAACCGGAACGAGGAGAGATACATCCGCATCATCGGACCCTAATACCGCGAGCGGAAAGCCGAGTCGCCGCGGGGTACTTCGCGGCCGGGTGCCGGTCGACACGGGAGCACTTCGACGGTCGCGGCACTACTCCATCGGGGTGGCGCACGAGGTTGGACGTTCACCCGCGCGGGTCGATCGGCAGGCGCCCCCGGTCCCCGGCAGCCGCCGGGAGACACACAGTGAACACGATGCGACACGCAGCGTGGGCAAGCGTACGCATACCGCGCTCACGCGGTCGCAGCCCGTAAGGTCGCCGGCGTGACGCCTCTGGATCGCCGAAGCCTGCTTCGCCGGCTCGCCCGGGCCGCCGCGCTGGGCGCAGCCGCCGGCGCGGCGGCGAGCGCGTGCGGCGACGGGTCCCCCCGCGCGTCGACACCCGCGTCCGCTCCGGCGTCCACGGCGGCCGGCGGCGGCGACAACCCGCCGCCCGCCGCCGTTTCCGGTGCCCCGAGTACCGCCGCCGGCGTCGGAGCGCTCCGGGAGCCGCCGCCGCTGCCCGCCGGTCTGCCGTTCCACATCGGCTCGGGTCCGCCGGATCGGCCCCAGGTGGCGCTGACCTTCCACGGGCAGGGCAGTGGGGAGATCGCCGACTCCCTGCTGGGCCTGATGGAGGCGGCCGGGGCGCGCGGCACCGTGCTCGCGGTGGGGTCCTGGCTCGACGAACAGCCGCGGATGGCCCACCGCGTGCTGACCGGCGGCCACGAACTGGGCAACCACACCATGCACCACGGCGACATCTCGTCGATGTCCGCCGATCGCACCTACGCCGAGATCGCCGACTGCGCCGACCGGCTCAACCGGCTCACCGGCTCGATCGGGCGCTGGTTCCGGCCCTCCCAGGCCAACGACTGCACCCCCACCGTCGTCGCCCAGGCCCGCCGCGTGGGATACGCGCACTGCCTGGGCTACGACCTGGACTCACTCGACTTCACCGATCCCGGCGCCGCCACCGTCACCCGCACCGTGCTGAACGAGGTTCGGCCGGGCTCGGTGGTCAGCCTGCACTTCGGACACCCGGGCACCGTAGCCGCGATGCCCGCAATCCTCGACGGCCTACGGACCCGCGGACTGCGGGCGGTCACGATGTCGGAGCTCGTCACCTGATGACCACTCATTCTTCCCCCTCCCGCCGCCGCCCCGGCCGGACCTCGCTGTTCCTGGCGGGCTGTTGCCTGGTGGCGTCCGCCGCGTGCGGATCCGCCACGAACGACGCGGCGAAACCCGAACCGATCAAGTCCTCGATCGCCCCCGTCGACCCCGCACCCGCTCCCGCAGTACCGGTGGCGGAGACCGCGAACCTGCTGCCCGGCATGCCGCCGCCGCTGGATCCGAACGACCTGTACGCGGCCGACCGCCCCGGCATGCTCGCGGACGTGGTCAAGGACTTCCCGTCCCGGGTGTACGTACCCAACACCGAGTCGAACACGGTCAGCGTGATCGACCCGGCCACCTACAAGGTGATCGAGACGATCAAGGTCGGCCACCAGCCGCAACACGTGGTGCCCTCCTGGGACCTGAAGACCCTGTGGGTGAACAACGACCTGGGCGACACGCTGACCCCGCTGGACCCGGCCACCGGCAAGGTCGGCACGCCGGTTCCGGTGGAGGACCCGTACAACCTCTACTTCACGCCGGACGGGAAGTACGCGGTCGTGATGGCCTCGATGGACCGCCAGGTGGTCTTCCGCGACGCGCACACGATGGCCGTGGTCAAGGCCATTCCCAGCGACTGCGCGGGGGTCAACCACGCGGACTTCTCGCCCGACGGCAAGTACTTCATCGTCTCCTGCGAGTTCTCCGGGGAGCTGCTCAAGATCGACACCGCCGAGATGAAGGTGCTGGCCAAACAGAAGATCCCGATGTCCGGTGCGATGCCCCAGGACGTCAAGATCTCGCCGGACGGCCGCACCTGGTACATCGCCGACATGATGGCCGACGGCCTGTGGGTGCTCGACGGTGACACCTTCGGCAAGCCGACCAGGCTGCGCACCGGCAAGGGCGCGCACGGCCTGTACCCCAGCCGCGATTCCAAGAGCCTGTACATCTCCAACCGCGGCGAGGGCTCGATCTCGGTACTCGACTTCGCCACCGGCGCGCTGACCGCCAAGTGGCACCTGCCCGGCGGCGGCAGCCCGGACATGGGCGGCGTCTCCGCGGACGGCAAGGTGTTGTGGCTCAGCGGGCGCTACGACTCCGAGGTCTACGCGATCGACACCACCGATGGCCATCTGATCGCCCGCGTGCCCGTCGGCGTCGGCCCGCACGGGTTGTGCGTCTACCCGCAACCGGGCCGCTACTCGCTCGGCCACACCGGCGTCTTCCGCTGACCGAGGACGCGGTGCGGCGGTGAGACGGGCGGCGGGGCGCACCCCCGCCGCCCGCTCGTTGCCGTTTCGGGCGGGCCGGGCGGCCCGGCCCGAGATCGGCGAGATCCGCGCCGCCCGCTCCGGGCCGTTCAGGACGAGTGGGCGTCCCGGGTCGAGCGCGTGTCGATCAGTACGGCCGCCACGACGGCGGCGCCGAGCATGATGCCCGTGGCCACGAGCAGGGCCACGCCGAACCCGTGCACGGTGCCCGCCGTCACCGTCTCCGGCCCGCCTTCGTGGGTGCGCAGATAGGTCGCGGTGACGCTGGTGGCGACGGTGTTGAACAACGCGGTGCCGAGCGCGCCGCCCACCTGCTGACCGGCGTTGAAGGTCGCCGCGGCGGTTCCGGCGTCGGCGGCGCCCACTCCCACCGCGGCCAGGCTGGTCGCCGTGGTGAGCACGACCCCCAGGCCCAGTCCGATCAGGATCTGTGCGGGCACCAGGTACCCGATCAGCACGTGCGCGCTGTCCGCCGTCAGCCGGGACAGGAGCAGCAGCCCGGCGGCCATGGCGAGGAGTCCGGGCACCATCAGCACCCTGGCCGACACCCGGGACAGCAGCCTGCCGGCGATCAGGATCGAACCCACCAGCGAACCACCGACCAGCACCATGATGACCAGTCCGGCCCGCACGGGCGAGTAGCGCAGGACCGTCTGCGCGTAGTAACTCAGGAACAGGAAGCAGCCGAACAGCGCCGCCAGCATCAGCGCGCCGGTGAGGTACACGCCGCCGCGGACACGGTGGCGGAGCACCCGCATCGGCAGCAGCGGATCACTCACCCGCCGCTCCACCATCACGAACAGGCCGAGCAGGAGCACCCCGGCGGGCAGCAGTGTGAGCACCAACGGGTCGTCCCAGCCGCGCGATTCGGTGCGGTTGAAGCCGTAGACCAGCGCCGTCGGTGCGGCCACGCTCAGCAGCGCCCCGGGCAGGTCCAGTCGGCCGGGACCGGCCGAGGGCCGGTCGCGGTACACGAACGGAAGGCCCAGCAGCGCGAGTCCGGCGATGGGCACGTTGACCCACAGGCACCACCGCCAGTCCAGATACTCGGTGAGCAGCCCGCCCGCGAGCAGCCCGACCCCCGATCCGGCGGCGCCCATGGCCCCGAACACCCCGAACGCCCGGCCCCGATCGCGCGGGTCGGTGAAGGTCAGGGTCAGCAGCGACATCGCGGCGGGCGCCATGCCCGCCGCGAACAGCCCCTGCAGCGCGCGGGCCGCGAACAGGGTGCCCGCGTCGGTGGCCGCGCCGCCCAGCGCGGAGGCCGCCGCGAAACCGATCAGGGTGACGCGGAACACGCGCCGATGTCCGAACATCCCGCTGGTCCGGCCGCCGAGCAGCAACAACCCGCCGAAGGCCAACACGTAGGCGACGATCGCCCACTGCCTGTCGGCGTCCGCCAGGCCCAGGTCGCGCTGCATCGAGGGCAGCGCGATGTTCACGATGGTGCCGTCCAAAACGATCATCAACTGGGCGAGCGTGATCACGGATAAGGCCCACCAGCGCTGCTCGTACCGACGATCGACCGGCTGATCGGCGGGGTCCCGCTCGTGGTCCGGCGCGTGTTCGCGCTCGTGCTCTTGCTGGTGCATGGGTTCCTCGGGCTTCTCTAGAACAACGTACGAGTACTGGTACAACGTTCGACAAGGCTCGGATACTAGGCTCGCGGACACGGAAAGAGCAAGGAGGTCGGGGCCATCAAGGGCAAGCAGGGCAAGCAGGGCAACGCCAAGGACCAGGCCGGGGGAGGCGCGAGAAGCGTCTGGCTGCGCGAATCCCGGGCGTTGCGGGAGGAACCCCCGTTGACCCGGGGGCGCATCGTCGCGGAGGCGGTGGCCCTCCTGGACGCGGAGGGCATCGAGGGACTGACCATGCGACGCCTGGCCGAGCGGCTGGGGTCGGGCGTGACCACGCTCTACTGGCACGTCGACACCAAGATCGACGTGGTCGACCTCGCGCTCGACGCCATCTTCGCCGAGACACCGATACCGCCCGCGTCGCCGGAACCCGACGCGTGGCGGGCCGACATCGTCGCGCTGCTCCTGGACTGGCGGGCGACGATGTTGCGGCATCCGTGGTCGGCCGCGCTCCTGCAGCGACCGACCCTGGGCCCGAACCTGCTCGCCCGCATGGAGTTCCTCCAGGCGGCCCTGGTCCGAGCAGGCTTCACCGGCCGCCGGCTGAACTCGGCGACCTGGGCGCTGTACAACCACCTCATGGGCGCGACGGTGGCCCGAGCCGGCTTCGCGTTGTCCGTCGAGGACCGCGAGGCCGCCCAGCGGCAACTGCACGACCTGAGCGAGCGGTACCCGACGCTCAGCGCGAACGACTACATGCTCCAGGACGACTGGGACGCCACCTTCACCAGCGGCCTGGCCTACGTCCTCGACGGCATCACGGCATCGTCCGACGCGGCATCGGACACGCCCTCCGCGACCTGAGGTCTCACCCGCTTCGAGTACGGGGTGCGCGAGGGTTTCGAGTTCGACTCGGCGCGGGGCCCGCGGCGGCGGCCGATCGACGACCCGACCGCGCCGCGCTCGGGTGTCTCCCGCGCCTGCCGAGCGGGGCCGGGCCCGGGCCGGGCACGGCGCACGCGGCTCCCCCCGTGTGGAGTCGCATGCGCCGAACTCGCCCCGGGCCCTGCGTCTCTCGAACTCAGCCCGGTCCCGCGCCCCCGTCGTCGACGCGGAACTCGGTGAGGAACTCGGCGAGATGGACCGCGCGCACCCGCGACCCGCGGCGGCGCAGGCCGGTGCGGAGTTGGCGCAGGCAGCCGGGATTGACCGCGACGACGACGTCGGCGCCGCTCGCCTCGATCGCGGCGAGCTTGCGGTCCAGGATCCGGCGGGACTCGGCCGGTCGCAGCAGCGCGTACGTGCCGGCCGCGCCGCAACATTCGGCGGCGCCCGGGGTTTCCACGAAGTCCGCGACCCGAGACAGGAGTTCGCGCGGTTCCCGCCAGACGCCCAGGCCGTTGCGCAGGTGGCAGGAGTCCTGGAGGGTGACCTTGATCCGGCGCCCGGGCGGCCCGCCCTCGGTGAGCGTGGCCGGGTCGATCGCCTCGGAGAGTTCGGTGACCCGGTCCCGGCCGAGTACGTCGGCCAGGTGCGCGGCGCAGCCACCGGAGGTGGTGACGATCCGGCCGGGCAGCCGTTCGCCCAGCCGGCGGGCGAGTGCGCGGCCCTTGTGCAGCTCGCCGTTGTGCGCGTGCAGCGCACCGCAGCAGCCCTGGTCGTCGGGTACCGCGAGACCGGGCAGCAGGGTGCGCGCGGCGCGGGCCACCTTCGGGAACAGGGCCCGCTCGAAGCAGCCGAGCATGAGCGAGGCGCCGGCGCCGGTGCTCGTGCGCCGGCCGACCTCGACACCGGGAGCCCGCGCGTCGGTCCGCACCGTGGGGGCCGGCGTCGTCGGCTGCGATCGTCGGTGCCCTCGGCCCGACGGCAGTACGAACCGTCCCCATCCCATCGCCCGTACCACCGGCGGCATGCTCACCACGACGGTCAGCAGCCGGGCCAACGGTGGCCGACGCCGGCCGCGCCACTGGTGTTCGCGCCACTGTTCGAGCAGGGAGCCGTACGGCACGCCCGCCGGGCAGACCGGTTCGCAGGCCCGGCAGCCCAGACAGGCCGAGGACTGTTCGAGCAGAGTCGGGTCGTCGGCGTCGAGCCGACCGGTCTCCAGCGCCCGCATCAGATTGATCCGGCCGCGCGGCGAGGACGCCTCGTCGCCGGTCTCGGTGTAGGTCGGGCACGCGGGCAGGCAGAAGCCGCAGGAGATGCAGCGGGAGAGTTCCTCGGGATCGAACACACCGGTCATGAGCCGAGCTTTCCGGGGTTGAGGATGTGGGCGGGATCGAAGGCGGTCTTGATCCGGCGCAGCAGATCCGTCTGGGCATCGCCCAGTTGGGCCCGCAGATGGGGCAACTTGGCCGCCCCGACGCCGTGTTCGCCGGTGATCGTGCCGCCCAGTTCGATCGCGGTGCGGAAGATGTCGTCGAAGGCGGCGTGGGCGCGTTCGATCGACTCGGTGTCGTTCGGGTCGGCCACCACGCAGGTCGGGTGCAGGTTGCCGTCGCCGGCGTGGCCGAAGGTGGCGATGGTGACCGTGTGCCGGTCCGCGATGGCGTCGATCCGGTCGACCATCTCGGCGATCCGGGGACGGGGCACGGTGGCGTCCTCCAGGATGGTGAGCGAGCCGAGCCGGGACAACGCGGGCAGTGAGCAGCGGCGCGCGGTGAGCAGCGCCTCGGCACCGGCCACGTCCTCGGCCAGGGTCCACTCGGTGGCGCCGGCCCGGTCGCACAGGTCGGCCATCCGGGCCAGGTCGCGGCGTACCGCGTCCGGCGCGCCGTCGTCGCCGAACAGCAGCAGGGCGCCCGCGTCCCGGCGCAGGCCCAGGTGGGCGAAGTCCTCGACCGCGCCGATGCAGCGCCGGTCCAGGAATTCCAGGGTCGCCGGGACGATGCCGGCGGAGAGGATGTCGGCGACCGCGCGGCCCGCGTGTGCCAGGTCGGGGAAGTAGGCGATGCCGGTGCCCGTGTCGGCGGGCGCGGGCAGCAGTGCCATGGTGATCTCGGTGATCACCGCGAGGGTGCCCTCCGAGCCGGTGAGCAGCCGGGTCAGGTCGTAGCCGGCCACGTCCTTCCAGAGCCGGCCGCCGGTGCGGATCACCTCGCCGGTGGGCAGTACCGCCTGCAGGCCCAGCACGTAGTTGCGGGTCACCCCGTACTTGAGCCCGCGCAGCCCGCCCGCGCAGGTGGCCACGTTGCCGCCGACGGTGGAGACCGTGCGGCTGCCCGGGTCGGGCGGGAACAGCAGGGCGTGCTCGGCGACCGCGCTCGCCAGCGCGGCGGTGGTGACGCCGGGTTCGACCACGGCGAGCAGTTCGGCGGGGCTGATCTCGCGGATCCGGTTCATCCGGGTGGTGACCAGGACGATGCCGCCGTCCAGGGCGACGGTGGCCGCGCACAGGTTGGAGCCCGCGCCCCGGGGGACGACCGGGATGCGGTGTTCGGTCGCCAGGCGCAGTACGGCGGCCACCTCGGCGGTGCCGGCGGGGAAGACCACGGCGTCCGGGAGCCGGTCGAACAGCGGCGTGGCGTCGCGCGCGTAGGGCACGAGATCACCGGCGGCGTGCCGGACGTGTTCGGCGCCGACGATCGCGCCCAGGCGATCGATCAGGTCCGTGGGCAGGGGCATACGACGTGCTCTCCCTCGCGTGCGGCGGGTGGATCCGGCAGGTGGTCGGGCGAGTGGGCGGGCCGGCGGGCGGGGCCTACTCCGCTCACATGACCGCGAGTTGGCCGCCGTCGACGACCAGTTCCGCGCCGTGCACGAAGGCCGCGTCGTCGGAGGCGAGGAACGCGTACGCGGCGGCGACCTCCTCGGCCAGGCCCGCTCGTCCCAGCGGGATCCGGTTCGCGATGTAGTCGCTCTCGAAGTCGTCGTCGCTCATCGCGCCGGCGATCGAGGCGTTCAGTGGTGTACGGATGTATCCCGGGCACAGCGTGTTCACCCGGATCCCGTGCCGACCCAGTTCCACCGCCATGGTCTTGCCGAGCAGGAGGACACCTCCCTTGGAGGCGTTGTAGTGCGCGTAGTCCTCCTCGCCCGCGATCCCGTTCGTGGACGACATGTTGACGATCACCCCGCCGCCGCGGTCGACCATGTGCCGGCCCACCGCCTGGGCGACCAGGAACATGCCGCGCAGGTTGACCGCGAGCATGCGGTCGAAGTGCTCGGGGGTGATCTCCAGGAAGGGTTCGCGCCACGCGATGCCGGCGTTGTTCGCGAGCACGTCGATGCCGCCGAGGGAGTCGACGGCGGCGGCGACCAGGGCGGCCACGTCCGGCTCGTGGCTGACGTCGAAGGCCTGACCGGTGATGTCGCCGTACGGGCGAAGCGCGGTGACGGCCGCCTGGACCTCGGCGGGGTCCAGGCCGCTGACGAAGACGCGACATCCCTCGTCGAGGAAGCGCCGGGCGGCCGCGAGGCCGATCCCGCTGCTGCCGCCGCTGACCAGTACCCGCTTGCCGACGAGTCCGCGCATCGCTTCTCCTCCGTGGGCTCCGATGAGCCGGGACGGTATCAGCGTTACGCGGTACGGTCTATCATTCCACTAGACGGAACGCCATCCCATTATCGCCTCGTCCCTAGGGGGGACCTTGACCGGCAACAGCGATTCGCCCGTGATCAGCGTGGATCGAGCACTGCGGATCCTGATGCGTATGGGGGAAATGCCCCGAGGCATCACGTTGGAGGAACTCGCGGGGGATCTGGACGTGCCCAAGAGCACGCTGCACCGCCTGCTCGGCGCGCTCAAGTACCGGGGCTTCGCCTCCCAGCCCGAGGTCAACGGCCCGTACTTCATCGGGAGCCAGTTGCTGGCGACCGCGTTCCGCTTCCACGACGACATAGACCTGCGCTCGATGGTGCATCCGCTGCTGGCGGACCTGCGCCGACTGATGGACGAGACGGTGCACGTGGCCATCCTGGACGCCGGTGAGGTGGTCTATCTGGACAAGGTCGAGGCGTCCGGCGCGATCAAGCTCTCGTCCGTGATCGGCGGCCGAAATCCCGCGCACAGTACGGGAGTCGGCAAGGCGTTGCTGGCCTGGACGTACCCGACCGACGAGGCGCTGCGGGCCTGGGCGACGCCGCGGCTGCCGCTGCGCGCGGCGACCCGGCACACGCTCACCTCGGTGCCCAAGCTGGCCGCCGAACTGGAGGAGGTGCGCGGCCGCGGGTACGCGACCGACCTGGAGGAGAACGAACTGGGCCTGCGGTGCGTGGCGGTGCCGCTGTTCCTGGGGCGGTCGGCGCCGGCGGCCGCGATCAGCGTGACCGGGCTGAAGTCGCGGATGACCTCGGCGCGGATGGCCGAGCTGGCCGAGGCGCTTCGCTCGCGCGTGGCGGAATGGGCCGGCGCCGCGGGCTAGGCCGGTCTGCGGTCCGGCGTCCTCGACCGCCGGACGGGCTGCGAATGTTCGGCCCGGGCGATTCGAAGTGCCCGGAAGTGACACGCAGTGTTATCCAACTTGGTTGCACAGTAAGCGAATTACCCGAGGCCCCCGAACCGGAGAGTTGCCGGCTCGGGGGTCTCTTGACATCTTCGTCGGCCCGTTGTTTTACTCACCACGCCACTTGGAATTGCGTTCCGCTAGACGGAACGCTGAATCGCGGGGAGTGGAAATGAGACTGGCGACAGTCGAGTACGAGGGTCGGCCGGTGGCCGTCGTCGAGCGGGACGGCGGGTTGTACCGACTCGACGGACCCGGCGACGGCACGCTCGGCGCGCTGGTCGCGGCCGGTCCCGAGGCACTGCGCGACGCGGCGCTCGGCGCGACAAAAGAGATCGAGGCCGGCCGGCGACTGGCCCCGCTGCGGCCCGGGAAGATCGTCGCGATCGGGCTGAACTACCTGGACCACATCCGCGAGGCCGGGGTGCGACCGCCGGAGAGCCCGCTGGTGTTCGCCAAGTTCGCGTCCAGCGTGATCGGCACCGGGGAGGCGATCGTGATCGACCCCGAACTGACCGGGAACGTCGACTGGGAGGTCGAGCTGGGTGTGGTGATCGGCCGCACGCTGCGGCACGCGGACAAGGACGAGGCGATGGCCGCCATCGCCGGCTACACCGTCGCCAACGACGTCTCGGCCCGCGACCTCCAGTTCGCCGACGGCCAATGGGTGCGCGGCAAGAGCCTGGACACCTTCTGCCCGCTCGGGCCGGTTCTGGTCACCCCCGACGAGATCGCCGATCCGCAGGCGCTGGTGTTGCGCACCCGGGTCAACGGCGAGACCGTGCAGGACTCCTCGACCGCCGAGATGGTCTTCGGCATCGCCGAGTTGTTGTCCTACTGCTCGCGGGCCTTCACCCTCGAACCCGGCGACCTGGTACTCACCGGAACCCCGTGGGGCTGCGGCGCGTTCATGGACCCGCCGCGCCGGCTGGTGCCGGGCGACGTGCTGGAGACCGAGGTCGAGGGCATCGGGGTGCTGGTCAACCCGGTCGTCGACGCCGACGCGGCGCCGGGCCGCCGGTGATCGTCGGCGGTTCCGTCCCCGGCGCGGGGGCGGGGCCGACCCTGCTGTCGCCGCCGGCCGCGTTGCTGGGCGAGAGCCCGTGCTGGGACCCGCACACCGGCCGCCTCCTGTGGGTGGACATCCCGGCGGGCCGGGTCCACCACCTGGCGCCCGACACCGACCTGCACGGCTGGTACGACGTCGGCACGCCGGTGAGCGCGGTGGTCCCGCGCGCGGCCGGCGGCTACGGCCTCGCGGTGCGCGAGGGGTTCGCCGTACTCGACCCGGACGGCACGGTGCGCGTGATCGCCGAGGTGGAGGCCGACCGGCCGGGCAACCGGATGAACGACGGGGCCTGCGACGAGGCGGGCCGGTTCTTCGCCGGCACCAAGGCCGAGGACGACACCCCCGGCGCGGGCGCCCTCTACCGACTCGACCCGAGCGCCGACGCCGACCACCGGCCGGACCCGGTACGGGTGTTCGCCGATGTGACCAACTCCAACGGGATCGCCTGGAGCCCGGACGGACGACTGCTCTACTACGTGGACACCGGAACCCGGCGGATCGACGTCTGCGACTTCGACCCGACGACCGGCACCGTCTCCGACCGCCGACCCTTCGCCGGGATCGGCGCCGAGGCCGGTTGGCCGGACGGACTGGCCGTGGACGCCGAGGGCGGCGTATGGGTCGCCCTGTGGGAGGGCGGCGCGGTCCGCCGGTACACCCCCGACGGCCGGCTGCACCGGACCCTGTACGTCCCGGCCCGCCGGGTCACGAACTGCGCGTTCGGCGGCCCCGACCTGGACGTGCTCTACGTGACCACCGCCGCGACCGACGACCGGGAGCCGCTGGGCGGCCGGTTGTTCGCGTTTCGGACCGGGATCCGCGGTCTGCCCGCGCACCCCTACCGAGGCTGACCTCCCGTCGCGGGCAGGCACCGCCGCGACCCACGAACGACACGACGCCCGCCCCAGGGCGAGATGGAGAGTGCACGTGAACCGCAACCGCACCGGCAACGGCGCGACACAGGGGGCACGACGGTGAGGGCGCTCGTATTCACCGGCCCCTCGACCGTGCAGATGGACGACGTCGCCGAACCCGAGGTGGGCGAGGACGAGGTGCTGGTGCACGTACGCAGCGCGGGCATCTGCGGCAGCGAACTGCACGGCGTGCGCACCCCGGGTTTTCGGGTCCCGCCCCTGGTGATGGGCCACGAATTCGCGGGCGTCACCGACGACGGCGTCCCGGTGACGGTCAACCCGATCCTGTCCTGCGGCACCTGCGACCTGTGCCGCAACGACCTGCGCCAGGTCTGCCGCGAACGGCGGATCATCGGCGTGCACCTGCCCGGCGCGTTCGCCGAGCGGGTCGCCGTCCCGCGCTCCGCGCTGCACAAGCTGCCCGCGGACATGTCCTGGGAGGCGGCCGCGGTGGTGGAACCGGCGGCCAACGCCGTGCACGCCTGGCGGCTGGCCGATGTCGCGCCCGGCGCCCGGGTCGGCGTGATCGGCGCCGGCGCGATCGGTCTGGTCTGCGTGCTGGCCGCGCTGACCGAGGACACCGCGAGCATCGCGGTGGCCGACCGCTCGCCCGAACGACGGCGGATGGCCGCCCTGTTGGGCGCCACGGTCGGCGGCGAACTCTCCGGCGAGTTCGACGTGGTCTTCGACGCTGTCGGCACCGGTGAGACCCACGAGCAGTCGGTACGGCTGCTGCGCCCGGGCGGGGTGGCGATCTGGCTCGGCCTGGCCGAGGCCGGCGCGGGCTTCGACGCGACCGTGCTGGTGCGTACCGAGAAGCGGGTGCTCGGCTCGTTCGCCTACACCGACGACGAGTTCGCCCGGGCCGCCGAACTCGTCGGCGGCTGGGACCTGGGCTGGACCGCCGGCTACCCGCTGGAGTCGGGCGCGGAGATCTTCACCGACCTGATGCGCGGCGGCAGCCACCCGGTCAAGGCGATCCTGCGCCCGTGACGCCGCCCGTGACCAACCGCCCGTCCGCCCCGACGTCCACAGCGAGGTGACCCGAACATGGCAAGGATCGTGCTCATCGGAGCCGGCAGCATCACGTTCGCCAAGAACCTGCTCTCCGACCTGCTGACCTACCCCGAACTGACCGACGAGATGACCGTCGTGCTGCACGACATCGACGTCGACCGGCTGAACACCGCGGAACAGATGACCCGTTGGATGATCGAATCGCTCGGCGTCGGGGCCCGGGTCGAAGCGCACCTGGGCCGCCGCCGGGCGCTGGCCGGCGCCGACTACGTGATCAACGAGATCGCGGTGGGCGGGGTCAAGGCCGCCCACCTGGACTTCGAGATCCCGGCCCGCTACGGCCTGCGCCAGACCATCGGAGACACCCTCGGCATCGGCGGCATCTTCCGCGCGCTGCGCACCATCCCGGTGATGGTCGGCATCGGCCGCGACATGGCCGAACTGTGTCCGAACGCGGTGCTGATCAACTACAGCAACCCGATGTCGATGGTCCCGCGCGCGGTCCACGACGGGACCGACTTCAAGAACGTGGTCGGCGTCTGTCACTCCATCCGCGACACCGAGGCCACGCTGGCCGGGCTGGTCGGGATCCCCGCGGAGGAGATCTCCTTCAAGACCGCGGGGGTCAACCACCAGGCGTTCGTGCTGCGGTTCGAGCACCGGGGCGAGGACCTGTACCCGCGCCTGGACGAGGTGATCGAGGCCGACCCGGAGATGAGGCGCCGGGTCCGGGTGGAGATGTACCGTCGATTCGGCTACTTCCCCACCGAGTCCAGCGAGCACGGCTCCGAGTACCTGTCCTGGTTCCTGTCGCACGAGGACCAGGTGGAGCGGTTCCGGCTGCCGATCGGCACCTACCTGGACTGGCTCCAGGACAACCTGGACACCTACGAGGCGCTGGTGGCCGGCCTGCGCGCGGGCGAGGGGGTGCGGATCGAGCCGGGCAACGAACTGGCGTCGCTGATCATCCACTCCACCGAGACCGGCACCCCGCGCGTGTTGCACGCCAACGTGGTCAACGACGGGCTGATCACCAACCTGCCCGGTGACGCCTTCGTCGAGGTGCCCTGCCTGGTCGACAAGGCCGGGGTACAACCCACCCGGGTCGGCGCGTTGCCCCCGCAACTGGCCGCGCTCAACCGCACCTACCTCAACGTCGGCGACCTGACCGTGCGCGCCGCGCTGGAGGGCCGCCGCGACCACGTCTACCACGCGGCGATGCTCGACCCGAACGCGTCCGCGACGCTGACGCTGCAACAGATCCAGGACCTGGTCGACGAGTTGATCGTCGCGCACGGTGCCGCGCTGCCCGACGGCATCCGCAACTAGTCCCGCGCCCGGCCCGTTCGCCTCGGCCCCTTTCATTCCGTTTCGTTCACTCCGGCCCGTTCACTCCGGCCCGTTCACTCCGGCCCGTTCACCCGGCCGCTTCACCCCGGGTTCCGTCCACCCCGGGTCCGGTTCACCCCGGGTCCCGTTCACCCCCGCGCGGCGCCCGGTGCGGCGCGGCCGGGCGCGGCACCGATCCGCGACACCCAGACAGGGAGCGACGAGATGATCCCGCACTTCCCCCACGAAACCGTCGTGCCGGCTCATGTGAAGGACCTGCCGCTGGCGCGCTACCGCCCACGCTCGCGGCTGGTCGTCGGGGCGCACGAGGTCGAGCGGGCCTCGCTCCCGGTCGTGGACGCGCACATCCACCTCGGCCGCTGGCTCAGCGAGGACGGCGGCTGGGTGGTCCCCGACGTCGGCGCGCTGATCGCGATGATGGACGAGCTGGGTATCCGGGGCATGGTCAACCTCGACGGTCGCTGGGGCAAGGAACTCGACGAGAACCTGGAGCGCTACGACCACTCCCACCCCGGGCGGTTCGCCACCTTCTGCCATGTGGACTGGCGCGAGTTGGACACCCCCGGCTTCGCCGAGCGGATCGCCGCCGGCATCCGCGAGGCCGCCGACGCGGGCGCGGTCGGGCTCAAGGTCTGGAAGGACCTGGGCCTGCACCTGCGCGACCACGCGGGCACGCTGGTGATGGTCGACGACCCGCGCCTGGACCCGCTGTGGGCGACCGCCGGCGAGGTGGGCCTGCCGATCTGGATCCACACCGCGGACCCGGTCGCCTTCTTCGATCCCATCGACGAACACAACGAGCGACTGGAACTGCTCCTGGCCCGACCCGACTGGTCGTTCGCCGACGAGCGCTTCCCGACCTTCGAACGGCTGGTGGACGCGCTGGAGACCACCGTCTCGCGGCATCCGGGCACCACCTTCGTCGGCGTGCACATGGGCTGCTACCCGGAGAACCTGCAATGGGTGGGCCGGATGCTGGACAGCTACCCCAACTTCCACGTCGACATCGCGGCGCGGATCGCGGAGTTGGGGAGGCAGCCGCGGGCGACCACCGAGTTGATCCTGCGCCACCCGGACCGGGTGCTGTTCGGGACCGACGAGATCCCGCCCGACCGGGACGTCTACCGACTGCACTTCCGCTTCCTGGAGACCGCGGACGAGCACTTCCCGCACTCCAACCAGGACCCGCCGCTGATGGGCCGCTGGGCGATCAGCGGGCTGGACCTGGCACCGGACGTCCTGCGCAAGGTCTACGCGGACAACGCGTTGCGCCTGGTCCCCAGGCTGGCCTCATGAGCATGACCCTCACCCGGCGCAAGAGCCCGGCCGGCGAACGCCCGACCCGCACCGCCGGCCGGGCACGGGCCAAGGAGAACCGGGCCGCCGGCCTGTTCCTGCTGCCCGCCTTCATCGGCTTCGCGGTGTTCTACCTCTACCCGACCGGGCGCGGCATCTGGATCTCGCTCACCGACTGGAACCTGCTCGCCGACCCGAACTACGTCGGCACGGACAACTACGCCGAGGTCGTCAAGGACCCGCTGTTCTGGAACGCGCTCAAGGTCACCGCGTACTTCGTCTTCATCACCCTCGGCGTACAGATCGGCGTCGCGCTCCTGCTCGCCGCGATCATGGTGCGCCTCACCGGATCGGTGGTGGTGCGCGCGCTGCTCCTGGTGCCGTGGTTGGTGCCCAACGTGACCATCGGCCTGATCTGGCTGTGGATGCTCGACGCCAACCTCGGCTTCGTCAACCACGTGATCGGCTCCGCCGGCGGCGAGACGCACGGCTTCTTCGCCTCGCCGGACGAGGCCCTCGCCAGTGTGTCCGTGGTCAACATCTGGGCGGGCACCGGGTATGTGGCCCTGCTGCTGTACGCCGGGATGTTGCAGATCCCGGGGGAGTTGTACGAGTCCGCGTCGATCGACGGAGCGGGCGAGATCCGGATGTTCTTCAAGATCACCCTGCCGCTGCTGCGGCCCATCCTGGCCCTGGTGATGGTGGTCTCGGTGATCGGCTCGTTCCAGATCTTCGACACCATCGCGGTGACCACCAAGGGCGGTCCCGTCGATGCCACCCGGGTCGCCTACTACTACATCTACCAGGAGGCGTTCACCCACTTCCGGATGGGCTACGCCGCCGCGATGGCGCTGTGCCTGGTGGTCGTACTGGGCGGACTGACCTATCTCCAGATGCGCCTGCTGCGCGCTTCCTCGTCCGACCTGGCGTGAGGAGTCGACCATGTCCACATCCACGCAGGTCCGCCCCGCCGCCGCGGCCGCGCCCGCCGCGCCGGTGCCCGAGAGCGGGCGCCGCGAGTCCCGCCGCAAGCGGCTCACCCCCGGCCGCGCGGCGGCCTGGCTGGTGCTCGCGATCTCGCTGCTGATCACGCTGTTCCCGTTCTACTGGATGTTGCGCACCGCGCTGACCGACGGCAATCACCTCTACACCGACAGCACGTCGCTGTGGCCCGAGCACTTCACCTTCGCCAACTTCAAGCGGGTGCTCGGCCTGGGTTCGGTGGAGGAGAGTCGGGCGGCCGGCGGGTCCGGGGCCGACCTGGACTTCCTGCTGTACACCCGCAACTCGATCATCTACACCACCGCGATCGTGGTGGGACAGACCATGTCCTGCGCGATGGCCGGCTACGCGCTGGCCCGACTGCGCTTCCGCGGCCGGGAGTTCGCCTTCGCGGTCGTGGTCGGCGCGCTGATGGTGCCGCCGATCTTCACGCTGCTGCCCAACTTCGTGATGGTCAAGGACCTGGGCCTGCTGAACAGCTTCGCCGGCATGGTCGCGCCCACGCTGCTGATGACCCCGTTCACGGTGTTCTTCCTACGCCAGTTCTTCATGTCGGTCCCCCGCGAGATCGAGGAGGCGGCGATGCTCGACGGCGCCGGCCACTGGCGGATCTTCTGGCGGGTGGTGCTGCCGATGAGCAAGGGCCCGATCCTGACCATCGCGCTGACCACCGCGGTGTGGGCCTGGAAGGACTACCTGTGGCCGCTCCTGGTCGGCAACGACCCGGACAACCGCGTACTCACCACCGGCATCGGCGTGTTCCTCCAGCAGTCGCCCAACGCCCGCCCCGACTGGACCGGCCTGATGGCCGCGTCGACGCTCTCGGTGATCCCGATGCTGATCCTGCTGATCGTCTTCGGGCGACGGATCGTCAACGGGCTCAACTTCACCGGCCTCAAGTGAACCCCTCGAGGAGATCCCCATGTCCCGTTCCGTCATGCGCCGTTCGCTGAGATCGCCCGTCGTCAAGTCCGCCGCCCTGGTGGCGAGCGCGGTGCTGGTGGCCGCCGGGTGCGGTTCCAGTGGCTCCTCCGGGAGTGGCGGCGGTGGCTCGGTGAAGCTCAAGTACTCGCTGTGGGACGACAACCAGGTCCCCGCGTACAAGAAGTGCGCGGACGCCTTCCACGCGAAGAACCCGAAGATCAGCGTCGAAGTCACCCAGACCGCGTGGGCACAGTACTGGCAGAACCTGACCACGCAGGTCGTCTCGGGCACCGCGCCGGACGTGTTCACCGATTCCGTCCTGTACTTCCCGCAGTTCCAGAAGAACAACCAGATCCAGGACCTCACCTCCTACATCCAGCGCGACGGCGTGGACCTGGCTCGATTCCAGCCCAACCTGGCCGACGTGTGGACACGTGACGGAAAGCGCTACGGCCTGCCCAAGGACTGGGGCACGATGGGTGTCGCCTACAACAAGGACCTCGCCCAGCGCGCCCAACTGACCCCCCAGGCGCTGGGCGCGTGGAACTGGAACCCGGTGGACGGCGGCGACTTCGGCCGCGCCGTGGCCGCGCTGACCGTCGACGAGAACGGCCGCAACGGCCTGGACCCGGCCTTCGACAAGAGCAAGGTCAAGACGTACGGCCTCGCCATCGCCTACGAGGGCGGAGCGGTCGGACAGGACTCCTGGGGGCCGTTCGCGGCGTCCAACGGCTTCCAATACGTGGACAAGAACCCGTTCGGCACCAAGTACAACTACACCGACCCCAAGCTGGCGCAGACCCTCGACTGGTTCGCCGGGCTGATCAAGAAGGGGTACATGCCGCCGTACGACAAGCAGTCGACGGTCGGCGCGGACGGGTTGCTCCAGTCCGGCAAGGCCGCGATGACCATCGCGGGCTCGTGGATGGCCAAGACCTACATGAGCGACGGCAAGGTCGCCTTCACCGGCATGCCGACCGGTCCCGCCGGGCGCAAGACGCCGATCAACGGCCTGTCCGACGCGATCTACGCGAACGGCAAGCACAAGGAAGAGGCCTGGCAGTGGGTGAAGTTCCTGGCCTCCACCGAGTGCCAGGACATCGTCGCCGAAGAGGCTGTCGTCTTCCCGGCGATCACCTCCTCCTCGGTCAAGGCCGAGGCCGCGCAGCAGGCCGCGGGCCGGGACATGCGGGTCTTCACCGAACCGGTCAAGACTCCCGGCGAGACCTTCGTACTTCCGGTCACCGACCAGGGCGACCGGATCCTGGACATCGTGCAGAGCGCCGTCGACCGGATCTGGCTCGGGCAGACCGACGCCAAGTCCGCGCTCGGCCAGGCGAACAGCGATGTCAACGCCCTTCTCAAGAAATGAGCCACCGTCCCATCCGGAAACAGACCTTTCCCGAAGGAGTACGAATGCGCACGGATTCTCGCGCCCGCTCATGGCGAGCGCGCGGGGCCGCGGCGGTCGCCGCGACGGCCGCCCTGCTCGGCGGGTCGCTGGTCGCGACCGCGCCGGCCGCCCAGGCCGACCCCGGTCCCGGGATCAACCAACAGGTCGGCATCCCGGCCTACTTCCACCCCGGCGTCGACCCGGGCGGCAAGCAGTACTGGGCGACGCTCGGCAGTGGTGCCGGCACGCCGGGGCTGACCATCGTCAACATCGCCAACGGCCCCAGCTTCGACGAGAGCACCCCGAACGCCGTATTCGCCGCCGCGATCCAGAAGGTGCGGCAGGCGGGCGGCAAGGTGATCGCCTACGTCGACACCGGCTACTTCGGGACCAACACCATCGGTGCCCCGAAGACCACCCGACTCGGCGAGTCGACGATCGAGGCGTGGCGGATCCAGATCCAGCACGACGTGGACAAGTGGTACCGGTTGTACGGCTCCGACATCGACGGGATCTTCTTCGACCAGGGGCAGAACGTGTGCGGCCCCACCGCCGGTTCGCAGGCCTACGTCAACGAGTACCGCGCGCTCACCGCCTACACCAAGCGCAACCATCCGGGCGCGCTGGTGGTGGACAACCCCGGCATCGACATCCCGCAGTGCTATGAGGACGCGGCCGACATCCAGGTCACCTTCGAGGGCAACTACAACGACTACCAGGCCTTCAACCCGCCGCAGTGGGAACTCGACAGCGACCCGTCCAAGTTCTGGCACCTGATCTACGAGACCTCCGCGGCGCAGATGCCGCTCGCCGTGGCGCAGAGCAAGCAGAAGAACGCCGGGACCGTCTACGTCACGCCCGACCAGCTCAACTCGAACCCGTGGGACCTCCTTCCCGACGCCTCCTACTGGTCGGCGGAACTCGCCGCGGCCAAGGTCGCCCCCACCGCCGCCCCGGCGACCCCGGCGCAGCCCACCGCCTCCGCCACCGCGGCCACGTCGGTACAACTGAGCTGGCCGAACGCGGGCCCGAGCACGGTAGCCGGCTACGATGTGTACCGGAACAACATCAAGATCGGCTCGGTGCCGCATCGGAGCACCGGCACCGCGCAGTTCACCGCCACGGACCTCGACCCGTCCACGGCATACGCGTTCACGGTTCGCGCCCGCAACGACGCGGGGGTGTTGTCGGCCGCGAGCCCGGCTCGGAACGTCACCACCTCGGCACCGGGCGCCAACCCGCCGGGCGTGCCCGGGTCGTACACCGCCACGGTCGGCGGCCCCACCTCGGTGCGGCTCTCCTGGGCCGCGTCGACGCCGGGGTCGGCCGCCGTCGAGGCCTACGACATCTACCAGAACAACGCCCGTATGGCGACGGTGCCGGCGGGCCAGACCTCCGCGCATCTGGGTGACCTGACGCCCGGATCCACCTACTCCTTCGACGTGGTCGCCCGGGACGCCACGGGCCGGGTCTCCGCACACACGACGCCGGTCTCGCTCACCCCGCCGCCGCCGGTGGGCGGCCCGATCGTGAATCAATCGGCGACCCTGACCGCCACTCAGGCCGAGTACAAGGCGACCTTCCAACTGCCGTTCGCGACACACCACGTCTTCATCGACGCGGACAACAACGGGAACAGCGGCTATCTCGTCCCGAACGGATTCCCGGGGATCGGGGCCGACTTCATGCTCGAGAACGGTAATCTGTACAAGGCCGTGCAGAACGGTCCGATCTGGGACGGAACATGGCAGTTCGTGGCCATGACGCCCTCGCCGCTGATCTCCACCACCAACGGCCAATACGTCTGGCGGCTGCCGACGTCGCTCTTCGCGGGCCTGAACACCGGCACGCAGCGGGTGGCCTTCCACGGCAGCCTGCCGGAGAGCTGGGTGCCCAACCTGACCATCGTCCAGCAGTAGGCCCCCGAACGGGCATCCCGGCCGCCGTCCATGGCCGGGATGCCCACGAGGGCACGAGGACGCCTGCCCGGCCCCGGAACCTCGGGGCCGGGCAGGCGTTCTCGTACCCTCGGCCGCCCCGCTCGTGGCCGGCTCGGGTGGGGCGTCCCGTCCCGTCCGGCGGGACGGGACGCGGCGCCGGCCGGGCCGGGCCCGACCGATGGTTTTCAGACCGCGGCCGACAGCGCCTCGAACTGCTCGTCGGACAGCTCGATCCGGGCCGCCTCGGTGTTCTCCTCCAGGTGCGCGACGCTGGAGGTGCCCGGGATCGGCAGCATCACCGGGGAGCGGTGCATCAACCACGCCAGCGCCAGCTGCGAGGGCGCCGCGCCGTGTTCCTTGGCGGCCTGGTCCAACGGTCCGCCCGGGCGCGCGAGTTCGCCGGTGGCCATCGGGAACCACGGGATGAAGGCGATGTTCTCTCGCGCCGCGTAGTCGAGCACGGCCTCGGCCTTGCGGTTTGCCAGGTTGTACAGGTTCTGCACGGAGACGATCTCGACGATCTCCCGGGCCTCGCGCAGTTGCTCGACGGTGACCTCGGACAGGCCGATGTGTCGGATCTTGCCCTCCTCACGCAGCCGGCCGAGCTCGCCGAGCTGGTCCGCGAGCGGGACCCGCGGGTCGATCCGGTGCAGTTGGTAGAGGTCGATCCGGTCCAGGCCGAGGTGGCGCAGGCTCAGTTCGGTCTGCTGGCGCAGGTACTCGGGCCGGCCGAGCGCGTGCCACTCGCCCGGCCCGGTGCGGGCGAAGCCGCCCTTGGTGGCGATCACCACGTCATCGGCGTACGGGTGCAGGGCCTCGCGGATGAGTTGCTCGCTGACGAACGGGCCGTACGAGTCGGCGGTGTCGATCAGGTTCACCCCGAGTTCGACGGCGCGGCGCAGTACCCGGATCGCCTCCCGGCGGTCCTTGGGCTCGCCCCAGACACCGGTCCCGGTGAGCTGCATCGCGCCGAACCCGAGTCGGCGCACCGGCAGGTCGCCGCCGATCGGGAAGACACCGGACGCGTGGGCGGGGCCGGACGCGGACGAGACGGTCATGTGTGCTCCGTAGGGGTCGGGCGGCCCGGGCGGGCCGGACAATGCGGTCGAGGTCGTGGCCATTGTGCCCCGGTGGGACGAGTGTGGTCGCAGGGTGTCACCGACTCGCATGCCGCAGCCACAGGGCGGGATGTCCATCCCCGCGGTGACCAAGTTCGCGTGTCTATTTGTACACAACGACGCGTTCGCGGCGCCGCTACCCTCCCTACTGTTTGCCACTCGTCGAGGCACTCGATCCACGGACGGAGCTGTTCATGGTCTGGCTCATACAGGACTACCGCGAGGAGGACCTCGCAGCGGTGGTGCACCTCATCGACACCACGACCGGCCTCGGGCAGGAGTCGGTCTTCTCGCTGTCGGAGTGCATCAACGCGCTGACCTCGCGGCAGCCCGCGATGGTGGCGCGTCGGGACGGCGCGGTGGTCGGGGCGGCGCTGGCCACGGTCTCCGAGGGGCGGGCCTGGGTGATGCGGATCGCCATCTCGCCCGCCGCGCGCGGCCTGGGCCTGACCAGCACGCTGCTGCTCGCGCTGGAGCGCCGGCTGGTCGAGGAGCGGGTGCGGCGGATCGCCTACGTGCTGCCGGAGGAGGACTCGCGGGAGCAGGGCCTGCGCAACGCGGGCTACGAACGGCGCCCGGCGGTCGCCTACTTCGAGAAGGTGGAGCCGGTCGACGACCACGCGGCGGAGACCCTGGATCGGCTCGGCGGACGGATGTTGCCGGGCGACCTGTGGTCGAAGGTGGCCGGCATGGAGGTGGAGAAGAACCTGATCGAGCGGCGGGTGGTGCTGCCGTTGGCCGATCCCGAGCGCGCGCTTCGGCACGGAGTGGAACCGCCCAGCGCGATCGCGTTGTTCGGCCCGCCCGGAACCGGCAAGACCACCTTCGCCCGGGCCATCGCCTCGCGCCTGGGCTGGCCGTTCGTGGAGTTGCTGCCCTCGCGGCTGGCCGACGGCGGCAACCTGGCGGCGGCGCTGCGCGAGGCGTTCGGGCGGCTGGCCCGACTCGAGCGCATCGTGGTGTTCATCGACGAGGTCGAGGAGATCGCGCCGGTGCGGCACGCCCGGGCCGGCGCCGTGCACGCGGTGACCAACGAACTGCTCAAGCTGATCCCGGCGTTTCGCGAACACGGCGACCGGCTGCTGGTCTGCGCGACCAACTCGGTGCGCTCGCTGGACCCCGCGTTCCTGCGGCCCGGCCGATTCGACTACATCATCCCGGTGGGCACGCCGGACGCGGACGCGCGCCGGGCGATGTGGACCCGGTACGCGTCGGCCCGTCCGGACGTGGACCTGGACGCGCTGGTGGCGGCGAGCGAGCTGCTCACGCCCGCCGACATCGGCCACGCGGCGCGGATCGCCGCCCAGGCCTCCTTCGAACGCGACCTGTTCGACGAGACCGCCGGCGACGGCCCGGGCGCGCACACCGAGGACTACCTGGACGCCCTCGCCCAGTCCCGCCCCACGGTGACCGCGAGCATGGTCGAGCTCTTCGAGGAGGACATCACCACCCACGCCCGGGTGTGACGGCGTCGCCGCGCCGGCCGGGACCGCCCGGGCCGGCGCGGCGCCCACGGCGTGCGCCGGATCGGCAACTCGACCACAGGTCGGCCGAGTTGCCGATGGCGGTGTCCTGACGGTCCGGATCGGCAGCTCGCTTACCCATGGGTTGGGCTGCCGGGTGCGGTGTCCTGACGGTCCGGATCGGCAGCTCGCTTACCCATGGGTTGGGCTGCCGGGTGCGGTGTCCTGACGGTCCGGATCGGCAACGTCAGCAACTCGCGTATACGTGCGCCGAGTTGCCGGGCGCGGTGACCTGACGGTCGCGGAGTACGACGGAGACCTTGCCGCCCCAGCCACGGCACGCGGTGTCGAAGTCGGCCCGGGTGTACTCGACGACGAAGACCCGATCGGCGTAGGCCGCGGCGTAGGCCCCGCACTCGTCGTAGTGGCCGCACTCCTCGGCGACCGCGAAGTCGAAGCCGATCTCGGTGCGGCGGCCGGCCAGTTCGACGGTGTTCTTCTGCCCGATGGCCAGGCCCGCGGCATGGGCGCGCCCGGTCAGCAGCCGGGCGAACGCGGCGTCGTGTTCGATGGTCAACAGGCCGCCCGAGCGGCTGTAGGAGTCCAGGTTGTCGGGTTCGACGGCCTGGAAGCCGCGTCGGGCGCAGTCGTCGATCCAGGGCCCGACCACCTCGATCAGCGCGGCGCGCTTGGCCTGGGTGGACACGTCGAGCAGGGCCTCGCCCCAGTCCTCGTCCAGCACCACCTTGCCGGCCTTGCGCAGGAGCAGGTCCGGGTGCTCCTTCTCCCACCACGCCCGCGCGTCCGGCTGGGTCTGGAAGGCGTTGACGTAGCAGATGTTGTACCGCCCGGGTTCGGGCCGCGCGCCCCGATCGCGGATCACCACGCGCACGTTCGCCGGCGGCGGGTAGGGGCCGCCGATCTGGTAGTCGAACGGGGCGTCGGCGGCGGGCGGCACGACCTGCTTGGCCGAGGTGCCGGGTGCGGCCTGCCCGGGCGGCGCGGGGGTGTTCGTGGCCGGGGCGGCCCCCGGTGCCGTCGGATTCGCCGGCGCCGTCGGGCTCGCCGACGTGGTCGGGACTTCCGGAGCGGGCGCACTCACCGGCGCGGTCGGGCTCGCCGGCTGCGAGGCCGCCGACGGCGAACCGTCCGCCGCCCGGGGCGGATTCGCGTCCGCGTCCGACCCTCCTTCGGACCCGCAACCCGCCACGGCGGCCAGCGCCAGGGTCAACGCGACCGCCGCACCGGCGACTCCGCGGTGCCCGCGGTGTCCGCGGTGTCTGCGGGCAATGAACGAACCTGACACGTGCACTCCTTGCGTGACGGGGCGAAACCGCGCTCGCCCGGCGCGGCGAATTCCCGCCGGTGGATATCTGATCCCGGTAATAAATCGAGGTTCGCGCGGGAACGCCTCCGCGTTCCACGACTATAGCCCGATTGCCGGGAGCAAATTACCCGCCGAGAATGATCACGCCCGGGAATCACGCATCCGGATAAACGACCCTGTCGGAATCCACCCGCGCCCGGCCGAATCCGTCATATCAGGCCGCGGTGCGCACCGGTGCGGAAAGGGCTTTCGGGTCGAAACCGCTCGCGTGACCCTGCCATTCGCATCCGGCAAACCGAACACCGGATATCCGGCGACCGCGAACCCCCGGCCCAACGGACCGTCGGCCGGCTCCACCACGACCCGCGCGACCGCGGTCGGCGCGGCGACCTGCTCGCACGTGTCCGCCTCGTCGCCGTGCACCACCGCGAGCACCCGCCGACCCTCGCCGGCCGCCTTGCGCGCGGCCTTCACGAACAGCGGCAACCGCTCCGCGCAGGCCGGACACCCCGGTGCGAAGAAGCCGAACAGCACGGCCCCCAAACCGTCCCGGGACACCGTCTCACCTGCGATGGTGACCGCGGTGAAGGCGGGCACCGTCGCACCCACCGGCAGCACCGGGTCCGCGACGTCCGCGTCGTGTCCGCCGTGCCCGGGCCCGCCTCGCGCGCGCAGCCTGCGCACGACGTCGAAGGTGAGCAGCAGGTTCGCCAGACACAACACGGTGACCAGGACCACGGCGGCGATCAACGACGGCATGGCGACTCTCCCGAGGCGGCGAAGGATGTCGGCCGACCTCCGGGCCCGCCACGCACGGGCGAACGGGACCGGCGTACAGGATCCGTGAACGGGACCGCGAACACGACCGGCGAAATGTATCCCCGGGCCCGCCCATGGCAAGAGTGCTCACCCGGAACCGGTCCGAAACAAAGAAGATACTCGTCAATTCGGGCCGCTCGCATTCTCTTGCCACTCGGCGTCGTACGGGTTTAGCGTCGCCTCCGGCAGAAGCACACCCCGCTTCCGTCGAATCGACCCTGCAATGGAGGTCCACGATGAACCGTGTGATCGGCACGACGGGCGACGAACTGTTGGGACTCGTCCTCCGCGAGAAACGAACCGGGGCGTGCGTCCCGGAACACGGCCGGTTCTGCGCCTGCCGTAGCCACTACCGCTAACTACATGACCTACGACCTCTCGGCGGCGGAGAACATCGGTATCGGCGACCTGGCCCACCGCGAGGACCTGGTCCGGACCCGGGCCGGCGCGGTGTCGGCGGGCATCGACGCGGACCTGTCCGCGCTGCCGGACGGCTACCGCACCCAGTTGAGCCGGGTGCACCTGGACGAGGACGACGACAAGGCCGGTGTCACGCTGTCCGGCGGCCAGTGGCAGCGGGTCGCGCCGGCCCGCTCGCTGATGCGCGCCGACGCGGACCTGCTGATCCTGGACGAGCCCGGTTCGGGCCTGGACCCCGAGGCCGAACACGACGTGCACCGCACACTGCACCGGCATCGGGCCGGCCGGACGAGCCTGCTGGCGTCGCACCGGCTCGGCGCGCTGCGCGACGCGGACACCATCGCCGTGCTCGCCGACGGCCGGATCGCCGAACTGGGCCGCCACGACCAGTTGATGGCGTTGGCCGATGGGCACTATGCCCGGCTGTTCGGGCTCCAGGCGGCCGGATACCGGGACTCGGATCGGCTGGACGACTCGACCAGGATCGCGGAGGACGCGCAGTGAACCCGAGTACACGCGGTGCCCTGGTGGTCGCCGCGATCGTGGCGACCGCGGCGCCGGCCGTCTGGGCGGTGCGCTCGCGAGTCGCCCTGGTGCGGGTGACCGGGATGAGCATGGCGCCCGCGTTCGTGCACGGCGAGCGGCTTCTCGTGCGCCGGACCACCACGGTGCGGCGCGGCGACGCGATCGTCTTCCGCAACCCGGTCCGGTTCGGCGCGGAGGACGAACTGCGCTGGCTGGTCAAGCGGGTGGCGGCGGTGCCGGGCGACCCGGTGCCGCGCGAGGTGCGCCCGGCGGTGCAGGCGGTGCGCGGGGCGAGGGTGCCGGCGAGATCGCTGGTGGTGCGCGGGGACGCGGCGCGGACCCAGGACTCGCGGCACTTCGGGTACGTGCCGACCTCGACCGTGCTGGGCGTGGTGGTCGGCGGACGCTGAGACCCGGCGTGCCGCGCCCGGCCGGCGCTGCCGGGGCGCCCCTGTCTTGACGGGTTCGACCGTGGGGTCGTACGTTCCCTTGCGTCGAATTGAAACGTTTCATTTCTGTGCGTCAGGAGAGTGCCGCCATGCCGGACCACGCGATGGTGCGGGCCGCCCTGCGCGCCCAGCGGATCGAGACCCCTTCGTGGGCCTACGGAAATTCCGGCACCCGGTTCAAGGTGTTCGCCCAGGAGGGCGTGCCGCGCGATCCGTTCGAGAAGATCGCGGACGCGGCCCAGGTGCACGCCTTCACCGGAGTGGCACCGATCGTGTCGTTGCACATCCCGTGGGACCGGGTCGAGGACTACGCGGAACTGGCCCGACACGCGCGCGACCACGGCGTACGGATCGGCGCGATCAACGCGAACGTCTTCCAGGACGACGACTACATGCTCGGCAGCGTGACCAACCCCGACGCGCGGGTGCGTCGCAAGGCGATCGACCACCTGCTCGCGTGCGTGGACGTGCTGGACGCGACCGGATCGCGCGATGTGAAGTTGTGGTTCTCGGACGGCACGAACTACCCGGGGCAGGGCGACATCGCCACCCGGCAGGGACACCTGGGCGAGGCGCTGGCCGAGGTGTACGCGCGACTCGGCGCGGACCAGCGGATCCTGTTGGAGTACAAGCTCTTCGAGCCCGCGTTCTACATGACCGACGTGCCGGACTGGGGTACGGCCTACGCGCACTGTCTCAAGCTCGGCCCCAAGGCCGTGGTGTGCGTGGACACCGGACACCACGCGCCGGGCACCAACATCGAGTTCATCGTGGCGTTCCTGCTGCGCGAGGGCCGGCTCGGCGCGTTCGACTTCAACTCCCGCTTCTACGCGGACGACGACCTGATGGTGGGCGCGGCAGACCCGTTCCAACTGTTCCGGATCATGCACGAGGTGGTGCGCGGCGGCGGGCTCGACCCGGCCGCCGGGGTCAAGTTCATGCTCGACCAGTGCCACAACATCGAGCCGAGGATCCCCGGCCAGATCCGCTCGGTGACCAACGTCCAAGAGGCCACCGCCAAGGCGCTCCTGGTGGATGCCGCGGCACTGGCCGACGCGCAGCGGGCAGGCGACGTACTCGCTGCGAACGCCGTGCTGATGGACGCCTACAACACCGATGTCCGGCCGCTGCTACAGGAGTTGCGCGAGGAGCAGGGGCTCGCGCCGGATCCGGTCGCGGCGTATCACGCGTCGGGTCACGGCGATCGCATCCGGGCCGAGCGGGTCGGGGGCACACCGGCCGGCTGGGGCGCCTGAGCCCGGGGTCCGCTTCGCCCGCCTCCGGCCCCGCGCAGGCCGCATGTTCGCACCGCGCGGCGCCAGACCGCATGTTCACACCGCGCGGCGCCGCATCGCATGGTCACACCGCGCGGCGCCGTACCGCCTGTACGCACCGCGCCGCCGCGAACCGCGCGTTGCCGCAGCGCGGTTCCGCACCGCGCCGTACCGCAGTTCCGTACTTCCGCACCGCGCCGTACCGATGTACAAGGAGCCCGCCGATGTCCGCCACCCCGTCCGAGGTCGATCGTCTGCTCAGTCGTTCCCGTGCGCTGGGCGCGGATCCGCGCAATACCAATTACGCCGGAGGCAACACCTCCGCCAAGGCCGACGGGATCGACCCGGTCACCGGCGCGGCGGTACCACTGATGTGGGTCAAGGGATCCGGCGGGGACCTGGGCACGCTGACCGAGGACGGGCTGGCCGTGTTGCGGCTCGACCGGCTGCGCGCGTTGGTGGGGGTGTACCCGGGCGACGAGCGCGAGGACGAGATGGTCGCCGCGTTCGACTTCTGCGCGCACGGCAAGGGCGGCGCCGCGCCGTCCATCGACACCGCGATGCACGGTCTGCTCGACGCCGCGCACGTGGACCACCTGCATCCCGACTCGGGCATCGCCCTGGCCACCTCGGCGGACGGCGAGAAGCTCACCGCCGAGTGTTTCGGCGACACCGTGGCGTGGGTGCCGTGGCGCCGACCCGGATTCCGCCTCGGCCTGGACATCGCGGCCATCCGGGCGGCCAACCCACACGCGATCGGCTGCGTGCTGGGCGGGCACGGGATCACGGCCTGGGGCGACACCAGCGCCGAGTGCGAGCGCAACTCGCTGCACATCATCCGGGGCGCGGAGAAGTTCATCGCGTCGCGGCTCGACCCGGCCCGGCACGCGTTCGGCGAGCTGCTGGCCGAACCGCTGCCCGAGGCGCAACGGCGGGCCAGGGCCGCCGCGTTGGCGCCCGTTCTGCGCGGACTCGCCGGCACCGACCAGCGTCGGGTCGGGCATTTCACGGACAGCGCACCGGTGTTGGAGTTCCTGTCCCGGGCCGAGCACCCCAGGCTCGCCGCGCTGGGCACCTCGTGCCCGGACCACTTCCTGCGCACCAAGGTCCGGCCGATGGTGGTCGACCTGCCGGCCGGCGCGCCGATCGAGGACGTGCTCGCCCGACTGCCCGAACTGCACGCGAACTACCGTGCCGAGTACGCCGCCTACTACGCGCGGCACGCCGAACCCGACTCGCCGGCCATGCGCGGCGCCGATCCGGCGATCGTGCTCGTGCCCGGGGTGGGCATGTTCTCCTTCGGCCCGGACAAGCAGACCGCCCGGGTGGCGGGCGAGTTCTACGTCAACGCGATCAACGTGATGCGCGGTGCGGAGACGATCTCGACCTACGCGCCGATCGACGAGCGGGAGAAGTTCCGGATCGAGTACTGGGCCCTGGAGGAGGCCAAGTTGGCCCGCCGGCCCGCGCCGCGGGCGCTCGCCGGTCGGGTGGCCCTGGTCACCGGCGCGGGTTCGGGGATCGGCAAGGCGATCGCCGAACGGCTGGTCGCCGAAGGGGCGTGCGTGGTGGTCGCGGACGTGAACGCGGCGACCGCGGGTGAGGTCGCCGAGGCCCTCGGCGGCCCGGACCGGGCCGTGCCGGTCACCGTCGACGTGACCTCCGAGGAGGGCATCCTGGCCGCGTTCGCCGCGGCGGCTCTGGCCTTCGGCGGCGTGGACCTGGTGGTGAACAACGCGGGCCTGTCCATCTCCAAACCGCTCCTGGAGACCACGGCCCGCGACTGGGACCTGCAACACGACGTGATGGCGCGCGGCTCGTTCCTGGTCTCGCGCGAGGCGGCCCGCACCATGATCGCGCAGGGCACGGGCGGCGACATCGTCTACATCGCCTCCAAGAACGGGGTGTTCGCCGGCCCCAACAACATCGCCTACGGCGCGACCAAGGCCGACCAGGCGCACCAGGTGCGGCTGTTGGCGGCCGAGTTGGGTCCGCACGGGATTCGGGTCAACGGCGTCAACCCCGACGGTGTGGTGCGCGGGTCTGGCATCTTCGCCGCCGGGTGGGGCGCGCAGCGCGCCGCGGTGTACGGGGTCGAGGAGGACAAGTTGGGCGAGTACTACGCGCGGCGGACGCTGCTGGGGCGCGAGGTGCTTCCGTCGCACGTGGCCAACGCGGTCTTCGCGCTGACGGGCGGGGAGTTGTCGCACACGACGGGCCTGCACATCCCCGTGGACGCGGGCGTCGCGGCGGCGTTCCTTCGCTGAGTCCGTCGAGTCAGTCGACTCAGTCGGCCCGTCGACCTCATCCGGTTCATCGAGTTCATCCGATTCGTCGCGTACTTCGCGTACTTCGCGTACGTCGAGTCCGTATCGGCAAGGCAAGAGGAGGTGTTGGGCATGCGTACGCCGCGGACCTTTGTGGCCGTCGATCTCGGGGCGTCCAGTGGGCGAGTGCTGGCCGGACGGGTGGGGCCGGAGTCGCTGACGGTGAGCGAGGCGCATCGGTTCGTCAACCGGCCGGTGCGCGTCGCCGGCACGCTGCACTGGGACGCCCTGGCGTTGTACGGCGGCGTCCTGGACGGGCTACGGGCCGCCGGACGCACCGCCGGGACGCCGGTGAGCGTGGGAATCGACGCGTGGGCCGTCGACTTCGGGCTGCTCGACGCGAGCGGAGCGCTGCTCGGCAATCCGGTGCACTATCGCGACGGGCGCACCGAGGGGGTGCCCGAGCGGGTGTACGCACGCGTGCCGGCGGCCGAGCTGTACGCGATCACCGGGATTCAGCACGCGGGCTTCAACACCGTCCACCAACTCGTCGCGGCCGCCGACACACCGCAATTCGCGACAGCCCGGCAGGCGTTGCTGATTCCGGACCTGATCTCGCACTGGCTGACCGGGGTGGCCGGCACCGAGGTGACCAACGCCTCCACCACCCAGCTCCTGGACCCGGTCTCCGGGCGCTGGTCGACCGCGATCATGTCGGCGCTCGGGCTCGATCCGGACCTGTTCCCACCGCTGCGGTTGCCCGGCGAGGCCGCGGGTGTGCTCGGCGCCGAGGTGCTGGCCGAGACCGGACTGCGCGGGCCGGTCCGGGTCACCGCCGTGGGATCGCACGACACCGCGTCGGCGGTGGTCGGCGTGCCCGCGCGCGGCGAACGCTTCGCGTACATCTCCAGCGGGACCTGGTCCCTGGTCGGTGTCGAACTCGACGCGCCGGTGCTCACCGAGGAGAGTCGGCAGGCCAACTTCACCAACGAGCTGGGCGTCGACGGCACCGTGCGCTACCTGCGCAACGTGATGGGACTGTGGCTGCTCCAGGAGTGCATGCGGCACTGGGACCGGCTCGGCCGACCGCACTCGCTGGAGCGCCTGCTCGACGACGCGGCGAAGGTGCCGGCGCTGCGCTTCCTCGTGGACGCCGGTGATCCCGCGTTCCTGGCGCCCGGCGACATGCCGGACCGGATCGCGGCGGCCTGTCGCCGGGCCGGCGGGCCGTTGCCCGGCACGCCCGGCGAGATGGTGCGCTGCATCGTGGACAGCCTGGCGCTCGCCTACCGCACGGCCGTCCTGGACGCGCAGCGCCTGTCCGGACACGCCGTCGACGTCGTGCACGTGGTCGGCGGCGGGGCACTGAACACGCTGTTGTGCCAGACGACCGCCGACGCGTGCGCACTGCCGGTGGTGGCCGGGCCGACCGAGGCCGCGGCGCTGGGCAATCTGCTGGTGCAGGCACGGGCCGCCGGGAGCGTGACCGGTTCCCTGGCGGACCTGCGCCGGCTGCTGCGGACGACCCAGCCGCTGCGCCGGTACGAGCCGCGCGGTGGGGTCGGCGAGGGAGACTGGGCGAGGGCGGCGGATCGACTGCCGGTACGACCGGCCTCGGTCGGCTGAGGGCGGCAGGCGGCAGGCAGCAGGCGGGGCGGGGCGCGGGGTCCCGGCGGTACGCCCTCGGGGCGCGAATCGTGCGGACGTGCCCCGGGTGCCGCCCGGTTCGCACCCGCGGTCGGCGCCGAGCCGAGGTGCTCGGCGACAACCGTTAGGCTGCCCTGGTGGCGCCCGCCGGAGCGTACCGGCCTGGAGGAGCGGATCGATCCCGGATGACGACGTCGAGCATCAAAGAGGTGGCCCACCGGGCCGGCGTGTCGGTGGGCACCGTGTCCAACGTGCTCAATCACCCCGAGCGGGTGGCCGAGTCGACCAGGACCCGGGTGTTGGAAGCGGTGGCGCTGCTCGGGTTCGTCCGCAACGACTCGGCCCGTTCGCTGCGTTCGGGCGTCGCGAACACCGTCGGCCTGATCGTTCTGGACGTGGCGAACCCGTTCTTCACGGATGTCGCGCGCGGTGTGGAGGACGCCTGCAACGAGACCGGCTCGGTGGTCATCCTGTGCAACTCGGACGACTCCGGGGCCAAGCAGGAGCGGTATCTGCGGGTGCTCCAGGAACAGCGGGTCCGCGGCGTGCTGGTCACTCCCGCGCGGGACGCCGAGCTGCCGGTGGCGGAGTTGCGGGCGCGGGGCCTGGCCGTGGTGCTCCTCGATCGTGCCGACGACCGGGCCGACCTGTGCTCGGTCGCGGTGGACGACGTGGTCGGCGGCCGGTTGGCCGCGGAGCATCTGGTGGCCGAGGGGCATCGCGAGTTCGCGTTCGTCACCGGTCCGCTGGGCATCCGGCAGTGCGAGGACCGGCGTCGGGGCATGCGGGCCGCGCTGCGGGACGCGGGCCTGCGCCTGGGGACGTCCACGCGGGACGTGGTGGTGCCGGCGATGAACGCGCGCTCGGGCGCGGAGGCCGCCGGGCGGCTGCTCGCGGCGGGCCGGTTGCCGTCGGCGGTGTTCTGCGCCAACGACCTGCTCGCGATGGGGTTGATGCGCGAACTGCTGCGCGCGGGGGTGCGGATTCCGCGCGACGTCGCGGTGGTGGGTTACGACGACATCGAGTTCGCGGCGGCGTCCGCGGTCGCGTTGACCTCGGTGCGCCAGCCCACGTATCGGCTCGGGCGTACCGCCGCCGAACTGCTTTTCGAGGAGAGCGAGCAGCCGCGCTCGCACACCCATCGGCAGGTGGTGTTCCGGCCCGAGTTGGTGGTGCGCGAGTCGACGACGAGCGGCGGCGGGACCCGGTAGGTCTCGCCGCCGCACGGTGTGGCGCTGCGCTGTCGCTCGGTGGTGTCGGTCAGAAGGTCGTGGTGACCGACGCGCCGGTGAAGGTCTGCTTCGCGTGCAGGGTGATGTAGTGGTACCCCTCGTGCGGAGCCGTGATGGTCAGCGTCTCGGCGTTTTGGGCCTGGGTGGACTTGGCGGTGTAGGCGGTGTCGGTGGCCCACACGGTGCTGTTGTAGTAGAGATCGGCGTTGCCGGTGCCGCCGGCGGTGGTGATGTTCAGGCGGGCGGTACCCGCCGGGATGTAGATGTAGAAGTAGAGCCGGTCGTTTCCGTTCGTCGCCGCCGACAGGGCGCTGCGCGTGCAGTTCTTGGCCAGGGCGCGGATGTCGGGGTCGGTGCACTCGGCGGTGCCGCCGCCGGTGACCGTGACGTTGTGGGTGATGGTCGCGGTGGCGCCCCCGTTGTCGGTCACGGTCAGCCGTACGGTGTAGGTGCCGGCGGTGTAGGTCTTGGTCGGGTTGGTCGCGGTCGAGGTGGTGCCGTCGCCGAAGTCCCAGGCGCGGGAGGCGATGGTGCCGTCGGGGTCGGTGGAGGTGTCGGTGAAGGCGACCGAGGTGCCGTTGACGGCGCTGGTGAATTCGGCCACCGGCGGCCGGTTGCCGGGAGTTCCGCCGCCGCACTCGCCGGCCGCGCAGGCGGCCAGCCACGTGTACCAGTCGCTGTCGTAGCGGTTGCCGATGGTGCTGGTCAGGAACGTGCGGGCGCCGGTCCAGTCGCCCGCGCGGTAGTAGCCCAGCAGCCGGGTGACGTCCGCGGGGTGCTTTTGCAGCATGTACCGCACCGCGAGGTAGCCCCAGCGGTAGATGCGGGTCGTGTCGTGGGAGTAGGTGGTGTCGAACACCGTGCTCAGCGCGTAGGTGTGCTTGCCCGCCTCGGTGATCGCCGCGTCGTAGGGCAGGTTGCGGTAGGAGTAGGAGACGTACTCGGCGAACCCCTCGATCCACCAGATGGTCGGGGTGCTGACACCGGCCTCGAAGTCGCCGGCCATGTCGAACCGGCCGTCGAGGTAGTGCGTGTACTCGTGGTTGAGGTTCCAGATCTCGAACGCGGGGCGCGTCCACTCGGCCTCGTAGGCGATGAAGCGCGGCTGGTTGCCGGCCGCGCTCGGGTCACCCTCCAGGTACATGCCGCCGTTGTTGGTGTCGATGCCGAAGATCGCGCCGGCGTAGGTCTGGTAGTCGGTGCTGGAGTCGAAGACCACGACCTCGATCCTGGTGTTGAGATCGCCCGCCACCGGGCCGTTGTCCCCGGCCACGCCGTGGAAGTAGGCGTCCTGGTTGCGCAGGCTGGTGCACGCGGCGGTCAGGTTGGCCGGGGTCATCTCCTGCGCGCGGATGCGGATGCTCGCGCTGCACGTGTAGTCCACGGTCAGCACGGCCGCGGTCAGTCGGGCCTGGAGGTTACAGGTGTCGTAGTAGGCACACTGTGCCTTGTCGTAGTAGTCCGTTCCCGAGGCCAGTGCGACCCACAGCGGCGCGGTCGGCCCGGTGATCGAGGTGGCCGCCAGGTGCGTGCGCACCAGCGGGCGCACCTTGGCCTGGAGGGTCGGATACTGGACGAACCGGACCAGTTCGCGACCCGCGTTGGTGGTCAGGTACGCGCGGTCGGTCCCGAGCAGGTCGCGGTGCGCGGTCGCGAATCTGTCGACCGCGTCGATGACGCTCTGGTCGGCCTGCACCGCGGTGACGAACTCGGGAACCTGGTGGCCCCGGAAGAGCACGGTGAAGACGTTGTTGACCGCGGCCTTCATCCACCAGGACGCGTCGTACGAGCTGTTGTAGCCCGCCAACAGGCGCTTGACCACGGACAGGTAGCGGGCGTTCTCCTCGGCGCTGTCGATCAGGGTGACGGCCTCGGCCAGCGTCTCGCCGTTGGCGTCGGTGACGTCAAAGGAGTGTGCGTTGGCGTAGAAGGCGTCCAGACCGGACCGGATGGCGGTCTGCAACGTGGGGCCGTAGGTGCCGACGGTGGCTTCGTTGTACCAGTGCACGTAGTAGCCGGCCCGCAGGAAGAGCACGATCTGCGGGGCGCCGGTGCTGCCGTTGCCCGGATAGGAGCCGGCGAGGTCGCGCAGGGCGTAGGCGACCGTGGTCATCTGCGCCTCACGGAAGATCGAGGCGGCGTCGGGCCCGGTGACCGTGAACAGCGTGTTGACGCAGTCCGTGGTCGACGCCTTGATCTGCTGGACGAGCGCGGCGCCGGTGCGGCTCGCGAAGTCGGCGACCGTGCAGGCCGCCGCGGCGCGTCGCTCGCCGGCCATGGACGGGCGAGCCGGCAGTACGGCGCTCGACGGGTCGCCGTAGTCGCGCCGGGCGCTGTCCGGCGCGCTCGCGGACAGTGGTGGTTGGTCGGGTACCGCGAGCGGTTTGCCCTGGGTGTGCGGGGTTTGGTCGGCCGATGCGCTGGGTGCGGTGCCGGCCGACGGGCCGGAGGTGGAAGCGGAGGTGGAGGTCGCCTGGGCTGTCGACGTCGTCACAGCCGGATCGGAGGGGGCGGCCGATCCGGGCTGGGTGAACAACCCGAAGCCCATGGCGAGTGAGATGGTGACCACCGCGATGCGGCGAAGTCCTCGTCGTGCCGGTTTGGTTCGCAAAGACCGTCTCCTTGCGGAACAGAGGTCGCGCGCACGCGCGCCTCCGATGAGGGGTGGTGCCACGGCATGAGCGGTTCGACGTCGGCCCCGATCGGGGTCTTCGGGGTCGGCGCGAGCGTGGTCCTGGTTCCTGCCTCACCGCAAAGCCCAACGGTGGCAAGGCAGTTGGAGCCGTAGAGGACCGGAAGGGGAGCGTCCGGGCCGCTGCGTGACATGTACCATGTCACAAATCACATTTTGCGTGAAGGCCTGTGCGGCACCGATTGCGGCCAACGAAACGGCGGTCGTCCGGGCGGCGTTCGCCACGGTGGGGCCGTCGGGATCGACGGGGGTGGTGGTGCCCCCGTGGCGACCGGGACGGCGGGGCGGCAGTCGCTCGCGCGCGCGATCCGATTCGGTCGCGGGCGCGCGCCGAATCGATCAACGCCCCTGAATCCAGCCGGAATTGCCGCGCCGACGAGCCGACTTCGATCGATCCCGGTCCGCGCTGATCCCTACTGGTCTAGACCTTGATTATTGGTCCAGACCTTCACTACGCTCGCTGTACTGTGTGAGCCGGACATCGCGGCTCATTGTGGGGCGCAGGTTCTCCATCGGATCCCAAATCCAGGAGCACCCATGGCCATCGGAACCGTGAGGCGCACCAAACGCACCAAGCCGGGCAAGAGACTCGTCGCGATCCTCGCGGCCCTGCTGCTCCCGCTCGCCGCGATGGTCGGCCTGTCGGCCGCGCCCGCGCAGGCCGCCGCGGGCGCGACCGCCACATTCGCCAAGACCTCCGACTGGGGCAGCGGCTTCCAAGCGGAGTGGACGATCAAGAACACCGGTACCGCCTCGATCACGGCCTGGACCGTCGAGTGGGACTTCCCCACCGGCACCAGCGTGGGTGCGTACTGGGACACGCTCATCACCAGGTCCGGAACGCGGATCACCGCGAAGAACCGGGAGTACAACGGTTCGCTCGCGCCCGGAGCCAGCGCCAAGTTCGGCTTCGTCGGCAGCGGACCGGGAAGTCCGAGCAACTGCAAGGTGAACGGCGGCCCCTGCGACGGCGCGCCGCCGACGGACAACCCGCCGAGCGCCCCCGGGCAACCCACCGCGACCGCGACCACCGTCGACTCGATCTCGCTGAGCTGGGCGGCGGCCACCGACGACAAGGGCATCCAGAACTACGACGTCTACCGAGGCAACACCGTGGTCGGCACGGCCGCCGGCACCGCGTACACCGATACCGGGCTGACCGCCGACACCGCCTACGTGTACAAGATCGTCGCTCGGGACACCATCGGGCAGACCGGGCCCGCCGGGCCCACGGGCACGCTGCGCACCAGGCCCACGGGCGGCCCGGACACCCCACCGACCGCGCCGGGCACGCCGACGGCGAGCGCGGTCACCGACACCTCGCTGACGCTCGACTGGGCGGCGGCGACCGATGATCACGGCATCAAGAACTACGACGTCTACCGGGGCGCGACCAAGATCGCGACGGTGGCCGGCACCACCCACGCGGACACCGGTCTGACCGCGAACACCACGTACACGTACACGGTGGTCGCCCGGGACACCATCGACCAGACCGGCCCGGCCAGTGCGCCGCTGACGGTCAAGACCACCGGTGGGGGCACCCCCGGCAACGACTACGTGCGCGTGGGCTACTTCGTGCAGTGGGGCATCTACGGACGCGCCTACACGATGAAGTCGCTGGACACCTCCGGGGCCGCGGCCAAGCTGACCCACCTCAACTACGCCTTCTCCAACATCGATCCGACCAACCTGACCTGCATGAACGGGGTCACCCGAGCCACCCTTCCGGGACCACAGGATCCCAACCAGGGTGACGGGGCGGGAGATTCGTGGGCCGACTACGAACGTTCGGTCGGTGCGGGAGAGTCCGTCAACGGCACCGCGGACACCTGGAACCAGCCGCTCGCCGGAAGCTACAACCAGCTTCTTCAACTCAAGGCCAAATACCCGAAGTTGAAGTCGCTGATCTCGATCGGCGGCTGGACCTACAGCAAGTACTTCTCGGACGCCGCCAAGACCGACGCGTCGCGGCAGAAGTTCGTGAAGTCCTGCGTGGACATGTACCTCAAGGGCAACCTGCCGGTGACCAACGGACGCGGCGGCACCGGTGTCGCGGCCGGCGTCTTCGACGGGTTCGACATCGACTGGGAGTGGCCCGGTGCCGAGGGTCACGCCGGCAACCACATCTCGACCGCCGACAAGAACAACCTCACCCTGCTGATGGCCGAGTTCCGCAGGCAGATGGAGGCGCTGACCGCGACCACCGGCAAGAAGTACCTGCTCACCGCGTTCACCCCGGCCGACCCCGGCAAGATCGACGCCGGTTGGGACATCACCACGCACGACGGCACGCCCGGTGTGTTCGACTACATGGACTTCGCCAACGTGCAGGGCTACGACTTCCACGGTTCCGGCAGCGACAACAGTTGGGAACCCAACCGCACCGGCGACCAGGGCAACCTGTATGTCGACGCGGGGGACCCGTACCCGACCAAGTTCAGCGTGGAATCCACCGTCCAGTACTACCTGGACCAGGGCGTGGACCCGCGCAAGCTGGTGCTCGGGCTCGCCTTCTACGGCCGTGGCTGGCAACAGGTCACGGACGGCGGGGCGCACGGCGAATGGCAGGCCGCCAACGGCGCCGCACCGGGCCAGTTCCCGGAGGAGGCCGGCACCAGGGGCTACGCCAACCTGATCGCGTCGGTACCGAACCTGACCGTCTACCACGACGAACAGTCGGTCTCGACCTACGGCTACACCGGCAACAACGGCCAGTGGTGGACCTTCGACGACACGTGGTCCATCGGTAAGAAGACGGCCTGGCTCCGTACCAAGAACCTCCTGGGCGCGATGGTCTGGGAGATGAGCGGAGATACCGGAGTGTTGATGACCGCGGTCGACAACGGGCTCAAGTAGCCCACCTGATCGGAAGGTCGGGATGCCGGTGAGTGGCCGCTCCCGACCTTCCTCGCGTCCGGCCCGCCCGGCGGACCCCGACCCGCCCACCGCGTCCGGTGGGCGGGTCGGGGCGTGCTGTACGCCGGGGTGTGCCGGGGCCAGGGGTTGGATCGTCGGAGTCGGCCGGCGATCGTGCGCGGGAGGGGTTCGCCGGCGGGGCGGGCCGACGAGTCGCACGGCGGTGATCAGGCCCTTGGCCCGCGAACAGGGATATGCGGCGCGGGGCGCGCCGGGCGGGGAGCGGATCGGGTCAGGGAAGCGGAGCGGAGCAGGCGAGTGCGGGGCGGGCAGAGCGTGGACCGATCTCGGCGTGCTGTGCGGGGTGGCGGTGGTCATGGACGGCCCGGATGCGGTTCCGGGGTCGCCAGGCGCTCGGCCGGGACCTCCAGGACCGCGTCGAACGTGCCCGCGGGATGTTCGGCGACGTTGCCGTCCCGGGCCACGAGCACGACGGGGACCGGGGATCGCACGTGTACGCGGGTGCCCTCGACGCGGACGTGGACCGGCCCGTGCGGGGTGGGCACCGACCCCTCGGCCCAGTCCAGCCCGCCCGGTCTCGGGGCGACGCGGACCTTGGCGTAGCCGGGTTCGGCCGGGGTGACGCCCAGCGTGTACACCAGCAGGTCGCGGCTGGGCGTGGAGGACCAGCCGTGGCAGTAGGTGCCGCCCTCCCAGGTCTCCCGCCACGCGGTGGGACCGGTGGCCAGCAGGCGTTCCCAGTCGCGGTACAGCCCGGTGAGCGCGTCGGCGGCGCCGAGCAGGGCCAGCGCGTCGTGCACGACGTAGCGGAAGAAGGGTTGGGCGCCGACGACCCGACCGCCCACGTCCCAGGTCACCGCGGGCGGCGCGAACTGCTCGACCCGGTGTCCGGTCGGCGCGCCATCCGCGTCGCCACCGTGCGCGGCGACCGGGGCCAGGGTGAACATGGCTTCGCGGTCGAGCAGGAAATCCCGTACCCGGTCCGTGCGTTCGGCCGGAACCAGGCCCGCGCAGACGGCCGCCGCGGTGGTGTGTTCGCTCATCGCGGGCCGCACCACGTCCCGGACCGCGTGATCGCGATAGCCGCCGCGTTCGTGATCCCAGAAGATCTCGAAGCCGGCGCGCACCCCCTCGTGCAGAGAGCGGGCCCACGCGGCCCGGTTGGCGTCGCCGAGCCAGTCGGCCATCTCGGCGAAGTCGCCCAGGGCGCGCGCCCACAGCGCGTTCAGTGCCGCGCTGGTCCCCTCGACCTGTACGGGCGACCAGTCGATCAGGACCCACCCGGTGACGTCCCGGGCCAGGCCGTCCGGGCCGAGGAAGGCGGTGAACCAGTCGAGCACCAGCTCCGCGGTGGGCAACAGCCGGGCGACCAGCGCCCGGTCGCCGGTGTAGCGGTAGAGGTTGTGCACCGAACGCACCCAGTGCAGCGACCAGTCCGCAATGGTGACCAGGTCCGGATCGCCGGCATCGCCCGCGACCGCCATCGGCAGCAGGCCGTCCACCCGCGGGGTCGCGGTGAGCAGCGGCTGATGCCGGGCCAGGCTCCAGTCGGCGTTGTTGACCAGGTCGACCGACTGGTGCACGACCGCGTCGCCGGTCCAGGCCCGCTGTTCGCGACTGGGGCAGTCGATGTAGGCGTCGTGCGCGGTCAGGTCCACGGTGCGCAGACCCACCCGGTGGATCTCCTCCAACAGCGGGTCCGAGCAGGCGAAGTACGGGCCCGGTGGGCGCGGGCGCAGCCGCTCGGCCACGGTCGGCGCGATCCGGGTGGAGCCGGTGCCGGAGACGACGAGCACGATGTACCGTCCGCCCGCCGGATCACCGAGTTCGAACCGCTCGCCGTCGCCGCCGCGAGCGGTGTAGGCGAACAGCGCCGCGCCGGCGAGCGCGGCCAGGGTCGGCGACTCGGTGAACGCGCCGAACAGCAGGGTGTCCGGAGCCGCTTCGAGGTCGATCCGCAGCGTGCCGCTGACCATCATGCCGAAGTCGGCGACCACCAACCGGTATCCGGCCGTCAGCGCCAACGACGGGGGCACGGGCGCGTCGCCCGCGTCGGGCAGGCGGTCGGGCCGGGCCTCGGGGCGGATCTCGGCGAGCGCCTCGGCCAGGGCGGCGTGTACGTCCGCGAAGCCGAGCGGGCCCTCGGGACGGGCGATCGCGGTCGGCGTCGCGGTGACGAAGGAGGTGGGCTCGCGGATCGAGCCGCCGGGCTTGGGCAGCGGGCTGGGCAGCAGGGCGCCGTACGGCTCGGCGGGCGGCCGGGTGGTGCCCGCGCTGCCCACGTGCGAGGCGGGCAACACCGTGGCGGCGGGCCAGTGTACGTCGTCGAACCCGGCGCGGTTCCAGGCCGGGTCGAGCCGCCGGCCGTCCAGGATCTCCGGGATCTGCGGGGAGACGGTGGACTGCGGCGCACACGGTGTCCAGGCGTCCGACTCGAGACAGCGCCAGGACGTGTCGGTGGCGATCCAGGTGTCCGCGCCGACGCCGAACTCGGCGACCAGCGCGCCGCCGCCGAGGGTGTAGGTGGTCGGGGAGGGCGCCCACCACGCGGTGCGGTGGCCGTAGAACCGGACCAGGACCGCGATCACGTTGCGCCCGGGGCGCAGTGCCGGCGCCGCGTCGCCGACGTCGTAGTACAGCCGGCGCGCGCCGTGCCGGATCGGGCCCCGGGTCAGTTCGACACCGTTGACGTAGAGCACGTGCCGGGAGTCGGAGCTGATGCGGAACGGCGCGCGCTCGGGAACCTCGGTCAGTTCGAAGGTGCGCCGGAACAACACGCGGCGGTCGAATCGCTCGGGATCGAGGGAGCCGTTCATCGGGTTCTCGCGGGGCGGCGCACCCACCGCGCCGTGCTCGGTCCAGAGCCACTGACCCTGCCAACGACGGTCCGCGAACGTGTCTCGCATCGCGCGTGTCCTCCCGATTTCTCGACCCTCGGTTCCCGGCATCGCACGCGGGTCTCCCGGATCCCGAGCGGCGGGGACTCCCGACCGCCGCTCGGCGGACCACACCCTAACCCCGTTTTTTACTAACCACTAGATAAAAATGTTAGGGTGCTCACCGTGACTGAGAGAACGCGCGGGGATGACGACGGTCGCGGGAAGCCGTCCCGACAGAGCCCCCAGCCCCGCCGCGGCCCGGGGCGAAGCGAGCGCGGTGCGCGCCGGCGCGAGGAACTGGTGACCATCGCAAGCGAACTCTTCGCCCGCAGCGGCTTTCGCGGCACCGGGCTGGCCGAGGTCGCGGCCCGCGCCGGGATCACCCAGCCCGCCCTGCTGTACTACTTCGGCAGCAAGGAGGGCCTGTTGCAGGCGGTGATCGAGCGTCGCGGCGCGCAGAGCATCGAGTTCGCCCAGGAGTCGGTGGCCGTCGGTGGCCTGCGGGCGATCCGGGAACTGCCCGCCTCCGCGCATCGCAATCGGCGCGAACCGGGTCTCGCGCGCCTGTTGGCGGTGCTGACCATGGAGAACCTGGACCCGGAGGACCCCGCCCACGACTACTTCGTGCAGCGCTACCGGCGATTGCGCGCACTGATCGCGCGGATCATCACCGACGCCCAGGCCACCGGCGAGATCCGCGCCGAGATCGACCCGGCGCACAAGGCCGCCGAACTGCTCGCCACGATGGACGGCCTGCAACTGCAATGGCTGCTGGACCCCACCGAGGTCGACCTGGTCACCGCCATCGAGTCCTACGCCCTCACCCTGATCCGCGACCTGGCCGCCGACCCGGCGGCGTACGCCACCGCCTTCGCCGGCACCGCCGCGGACCCCGCAGACCACGATTGATCCCGGCGCCTGGCACGCGAAAGGGCGCCCTCGACGGCGAGGGCGCCCGGTGGCGCGGTGGACGGGATGGGTTCGGTGATCGGACGAGTCGACGCGCCGCCGCTCGCGCAAGGCCGCGATGTGCTCGGCCGTGACACCCGACGCGGCCGGTAGTCCGGCGAACCGGCCCCGAGTGGTGCCCGGTTCGCTCAGGCACGTGCGCATGGCGGCAGCCGGCGCACGCAGGATGACCGCGGGCATCGCGGCGTGGTGCACGGCCGACTCGGCATACCAGCGGCCGAATTCGACCGCACCGAACGGTTCCGGCCAGGTCGTCGCGCCGGTGCCCGGTGCCGGGGTGACCGGCAGCGGGTGCACGCGCACGCCCGAGGGCGGTTCGGGCCACGGGCGGCGGTGCGCTCGATCGGGCTGCGCAGGTGCGGGAGCAGGCCGATGCCCAGGCCGTCGAGCAGGCTCTCGGCCTCCGGCGGGCCGGGTTCGCGCCCGACGGCCGGCGGACCGTGCTGGTACAAACGTGACGGCGGCTTCGGGGACGCGGCACCGTGACGCGATCGCAGGGAAACGAACGACGGGGGACGGCCATGGACGACAAGGACACGGGCGCGCCGGGCCGGTGCCCGGCCGGTGAGGAACTGCGGGAACTGTTGGGGAAGCTGACAGGGCGTCGGATCACCGGGCGGGATCGGGAGGCCCTGCGCGAGTTGGCCGGGCGACTGCGCGCGGCCGGCGAGGTCGCCGACGTCCTGGCGGCGGTCGAGGTCAAGCGCCGGGGCACCTTGCCGGACCGGGACGTGGACCTGGATCTGCTGGACGCCGCGCTCGACGCCGGTGTGCCGGTGGCCGACCCGCCGGCCGACGTCGCGCTTCGTCTCGCGCCGTGGTTGGACCTGCGCAAGCGGCGGGGCGGACTGGGCGCCGTGTGCGCCGACCCGAGATTCCGGCCGCTGCTGCGGGACGCGGTCCTGGATCGGCGGGCCGACCTGCTCGCGCTGGGTTGCCCGGTCTACGCGCTGCTGCGCACCCGCCCCGAGGCCGTCGACGCGGTCCTGGCCTCGCCCGGCCTGCTGGACGTGCTGCTCGAAGCCCTGCACACCTGGGTTGCCGCGGTCCGGGCCGGCAGCCTGCCCGCGCTGCACGAGGCGGTGTACTACCTGGACCTGTTGGGTCCGGCCCGGTTGGTCGACGCGCACCCGGCAGCGGGCCCGCCGGTCGGCGAGTTGCTGGGCACCGACCCGGCCGCGCTGCTCGCGCGCACCTGGCGCGCCGGACTCGTCGACGAACTGGGACACCGGGCGCTCGACCGCTTCACCGGGTTCGACTCCGGTGACGACGTCCACCCCGTGGATCTCGTGGACGGGGAGAACGCCGACGCACGCGCCGGGTTCGCGGTGATCGGTGGCATGCGCGCGCTGGTCTTCGACGCCCGACGCCGGGTGGCCGGCCCGCTGCGCGTCCGGCTCCCCAAGACCGGGGGCTCCTCCGCCGTCGCCACCCACCGCCACCGCTTCGAGGCCGGCCTGCTCACCGCGGTCCGGATCGGTCCGAAGGAACCCCGGCCGGCCGATCGCTCGACCTTCGTCCCGGTCGGTGGCGAGCAGGTCCGGGAACTGCGCCGGACCGGGGCCGGGTGGTGGGAACTGGCGGACGCCGACGGGGTGATCACCGCCCGGTGGTACCAGGGCCCATCCCGGCCGCACGGCTCCTCCGGGTCGCACAGCGTGGGTCGGCGCAGGCACCGCTGGGCGGCCGGTAGCGAACTCGTGCCGCCCGCGCACCTGTGGGCGGACCTCGTCCCCCGCGACAAGGCCGGCTCGCGGGTCCTGCGGGCCGCCGACCGGGCCCTGGCCGACCGCATCCTGGCCGCCGTGGACCGCGAACTCGGCGCCCGACTCACCGAGATCGGCCGCCGGATCGAGGTCGGCTCCCCGTCCCGCGAGGTGGCCGACGCCTATCGGGCGCTGCGCGAAGTACTGGACCCGCTGCTCCCGGGGATCCGCGCGGACCGCCTGCTCGAAGGCATCGCCGGTACGGTCTGGACCGCCGTCGAATGCCGCGAACTGGCGGTGCGTCACCTGGACCCGCCCGCGGCCGGGGACGCCGCTTCGACCGCCGTGGTGTTGCGTACCGAGCCCCGGCCCCATCCGCGGGCCGACGCGGGCGACCTGCGGGCGCGGTACTACACCTCGATGCAGGACATGTTCGAGCGCGTCGCTCGGGTCGCGACCGTGTGCGCCGACCCGACCGTCGAAGTGCCGCCGCAGACCGTGCACCTGGTCGACGCCCTGGGCTGGGAGAGGACGTTGGGCCGGCTCGGCAATCGGGCGTTGCGGCTCGCGCTGATCCCCGGCTCCGGGAGCCTCGAGCACCAACGCGAACTCGCCCGCGACCACCTGCGGATCTGGGCGGTACCGGAACTGGGGGACCCCGGCGGTCGCTGGCGGGTGCTGGAAGTCGAGGTGGACTCCGGGCACCCACCCGAGCAGGACACCGTCTGCCGCACCGTACGCGGTTGCGCGATCGTGCTCCAGCGTTCGCGTTCGACGCACGGCAAGGTCGTGTCGGTGCTGGAGTACGAACCCGACGGCCGGTTCGGCGCGGCGCCGTTCGGGACGATCGTCACCGAGCGGATCTGCGCCGGCTGGGGCGGCATGGCCCGGATCGCCGCGCTGTTGCGCCTGCATCACGACCGGGGCACGGCGCCGTGGCCACACCGTTCGGTCGCCGCGTTCGCCGCCGCGACCGGGATGTCACCGGCCCGGGCGGCCGTCCTGACGGCGGGATTCGACCCCCACGACACGTATCTGGTCCGGCGGGGCCAGGGCGTGGACGCGGGTCTGGCCGAGCGGTCCGGGACGGATCCGGGCGAGATCGCGGACGCGGCACGGGAGTTGTCCCGGGACGTGGAGCCCGAGCAGCGGTTGACGATTCCCGAACTGCTGATGCCCGACGACCCCGAGGACGTCTGGGCGGACCGACTCGCGGTCGACCGGGCCGCCGCCTGGTGGCACGCGGAGACCGGCAAGCGGGCGACTCGGCCCGGCGACCCGGATGCGTCGGTCTTCTCCGATGCCGGCCCGTAGCCGGCCCGGCAGCCCGATCCCCCCGCACCCCGGCAGCCTGGTCAGCCCCGCACGGAGCCTCACCCCCCGAGGTCGGGCGGCCCGATCGCTCCCCCCCGGCCGGGCAAGGGCCTATGCGGGGGCGGGCCCGATGGGGGAGGCCCGCTCCGTGTTCCGCCTCATGGTCGGGGCGGCGGCAACATCGCACGGCCGACCGGGTCGGCGCCGTTCACGGCGCGCGATCCGGTCGGCGAACGGGCGTCGTGGTCACCCGCCGTCGTACGCCTCGCGCAGGGCGGCGATGTCGAGCTTGCCCATCTTGAGCATGACCGCGGTGGCGGCGGCCGCCTTCTTCTGATCCCCTTCGGTGAGCATGTCGACCAGTTCGGTGGGGACGATCTGCCAGGAGACGCCGTACTTGTCCTTGACCCACCCGCAGGGACCCTCCTGGCCGCCCTCGGAGAGCTTGTCCCAGTAGTAGTCGACCTCGTCCTGGTCGGCGCAGGGGACCTGGAACGAGATGGCCTCGTCGAAGGTGAACTGCGGTCCGCCGTTGAGGCCGACGAACTGCTGCCCGTTGATCTCGAACTCCACGGTGATCACCGAGCCGGCCGGACCCGGGCCGGCCTCGGTGTAGCGGGCGATCCGACCCAGCTTGCCGTCCTCGAAGATGGTCAGGTAGTGGTTCGCGGCCTCCTCGGCCTGTCCGTCGAACCACAAGCAGGTGGTGAGGGCCTTGCCGGTCATCGCGACCTCCGGTACTGGGTGCTGGGATTGTGTTCACCAGTACCGACCTGTCCCGCACCACAAACTCATCGGTGCCCGGCCGACGAATCTCCCGAATCCCCGACCGGGTCGACGGGTCCGTCGGTCAGCGCTTGCGGGCGGCCTCGACCACGTCGCGGATCCCGTCCGCCGAGGTCACCCGGCGGGAGTATTCCGGTTGGCGCAGCGCGCCGCCCATGTACGGGTAGGGGTTGCGGTGGGTCGCCGTGCTCTCCAGCACCGCACCCGTGGCGAAGTGCACCTCGCGCGCGCCGGTGGCGGCCAGGACGCGGTCGATGTTGCGGGCGGTGATCCCGCCGCCCGGCATGATCACGATCCGGCCCGCGGCCTGTTCGACCAGACGGGCGATCAGCGGCGCCCCTTCGAGCACGCTGCTGTCCTGACCGGAGGTGAGCACCCGGTCGACGCCGAGCTCGATCAACTCCTCCAGCGCGGCGTGCGGGTCGCGGGTCATGTCGAAGGCGCGGTGGAAGGTCACCGAACGGTCGCCGGCGGCGGCCATCAGCTCTTCGATCACCGGCCGGTCCAACGCGCCGTCCGGGGTCAGCGCGCCGATCACGACCCCGTGCGCACCGGCCGCCCGGATCGCCTCGACGTCGCGGCGCATCGCGGCGACCTCGTACTCGTCGTAGACGAAGTCGCCGCCGCGCGGACGCACGATGACATGGACCCGGATGGCCTCGACGGCGGCCAGGGTGGTCTCGATCAGGCCGAGACTCGGCGTGATGCCGCCCTCGAACAGGTCCGCGCACAGCTCGACGCGGTGCGCGCCCACGCGCTCGGCGGCGAGCGCGCCGGGAACGTCGTCGATGCAGATCTCATAGGTCGGGGCGGGGGTGGGACCGGCGGTGACGATCATGTCGTGAGTCTCCTGGAGGACAACGGGAGTAGGGGGGAGGGGAGTACGGGGGAGCCAACGGATGTACGGGAGAGCCAGGGGGCGGGCCGGGCCGGACGAAGGCCCGGCCACGCGGCCGCGTCGTGAGGTCGGCCGCCGGGGCGTGTCTTCAATCCCCCGTCGTGCTCCACGACGCCCGGCACCGCATCCGCCCTTCGGGCTCCCTCGCTGCGCTCGCCGCCCTGGAGAACCACCCGAAGAGAACCACTATGCGGGCGCTTCTCCGGCACGCCGATGCACGGCATCCGCCCTTCGGGCTCCTCGCCGCGCTCACGCCGCGGAGCCCGACGGGGGATTGAAGACACGCCCTAGGTCGAGAGGTCGGCCGTCACCCGGACCTCGCCGACCGGCAGACCGCCGCCCAGCACCGGTACGGAAGCCCAAGCGCGCGCCGCCTCCGTGTCCACGCCCAGCGCGCGCAGCGCCGCCAGCGCCAGGGCGGTGGTGGCCCGCGGGCTGCCGTCGATCACCTTGACCGCGACCGCGTGCCCGGCCGTCGTCGCGGCCACGAACACGCCCTCGGCGCCGCCCTTGACCAGCGTGCCGGGCAGCAGCCGCATCACCTCGGTGTTGGCCTGCCCGTCCCCGCCCACGAATTCCGGGTGTTCACGCATCGCCTCGGCGACCGTACGCTCGGGCCCGCTCGTCGCGACGGCCAACGCGCGCACGCCTCGGGCCAGTCCGATCGGCGTCATCGCGAACACCGGTGCGCCGCAGCCGTCGACGGCGGTGTGCGCGACCGGTTCGCCGGCCAGTTCCTCGATGCCCTCGCGGACCAGCCGTTGCAGCGGGTGCGCCGGATCGAGGTAGCCGTCGGTGGGCCAACCGGCCGTGACACACGCGGCCAGCATCGCGGCGTGTTTGCCGGAGCAGTTCATCCGCTCGCGCGAGTCCTCCTCGCCGCGCCCGATCATCGCCCGGTACGCCGCCTCGTCCTCCGGGCGGCTCGGCGGGCACCGCAACGCGTGCGCGGTCAGGCCGGCCGCCGTCAGGATCTCGCGCACCGCGTGGACGTGGAAGTCCTGCCCGGTGTGGCTGCCCGCCGCGATCGCCACGTGCGCCCCGTGCAACGGCGCGCCCGCGCGCAGGCAGGCCAGTGCCTGGAACGGTTTCGCCGAAGAGCGCGGGATCACCGGGTCGAACGGGTCGCCCACCTCGATCGCGGGCCGCCCGTCCGGGGCCAGCGCGACCAGACTGCCGAAGTGCCGGCTCTCCACGAAGCCGGAGCGGACCACCTCGGCCAACTCGGCGTAACGCGGGCTCGGTTCGGGGCGCACGGTGTCCTCCTGGCGGATCGGGTCCTGCGGGGCCCGCGACCGAGCGGTCGCCGGTGACGGGGGTGTCGTGGGTGTCGTGGGTGTCGCGGGTATTCCAGGGCTCGTCGTCGCGGCGGTCGCCACCGGCACGGTCGTCACAACCGCGCGTCCGAGCCCGCGCGAGCGCGCACCAGCGTGCGCAGGCTCCGGCGACCGGCCGGTCGGAAGCCCTGCCGCGCCTCCAGCGTGCGGGCCAGCTTGGACAACGACGCGTTGAGCACGATGTAGACGAGCGCGATGATGATGTAGGTCTGGATCAACAGCCGGTTGTAGCTGGCCAACACCCGCCCGCTGTAGAGCAGTTCGGAGTAGCTGACGATGAAGCCGAGCGAGGTGTCCTTGAGCAGGCCGACCGACTGGCTGACCAGGGACGGCAACAACCGGCGGACCGCCTGCGGCAGCACGATCAGCCGCATCGTCTGGGTGTCGGTCAGGCCGACGGCCAGGCCCGCCTCGCGTTGACCCCGGTCCAGGGACAGGATCCCGGCCCGGAAGATCTCCGCGAAGATCGCCGCCGCGGACACCGACAGCGGCAGCACCAGCTTCCAGAAAAGCGGCAGGTCCACGCCGTAGTGCGGCAGCCCGAACAGGACCAGATACACCAGCAGCAGCACCGGAACCGTGCGCATCACCTCGATGTACACGGTGGCCGGCCACCGCAGCGCGCGCCGCGGGGACAGCCGGCCCAGGGCCAGCACGATGCCACCGGCCACGGACAGCGCGGTGGCGACGGCTGCGGCGCGGAGCGTGGCCCACAGGCCCTCCAGGAGATACCGCCACATCGGCCACGTGGTGTACGGCCGCCACTTGTCCGCGTCGAGCTGGCCGTGGTCGGCGAACCGCCGTACGGCCAGGGCCAACAGCGCGGCCACCGCGACGGCGACCACGATGCCGGCGATCCGCATCCGACGGCGCGCGATCGGGCCGGGCTCGTCGAACAGCACTCGGGACGCGCTCATCGCACGATCGCCACCTTCCGCTCGATGACGCCGGTGAGCAGACCCGCCGCGGCGCAGATGACCATGTAGCCCAGGCCCGCGCCCACGAACACCGGGATGGGCTGGGCCTCCAGCAGGTTGACCCGGTTGGCGGCGGAGGTCAGCTCGACCACGCCGACCGCCGCCGCCAACGAGGTGTTCATGGTCAGCGCGATGAAGATGTTGCCGATCGGCTGGACCACGCCGCGCAGCGCCTGCGGCAGGATCACCAGGCGCAGCGACTGGCCGAAGGTCAGTCCCAGCGCCCGTGCCGCCTCGGCCTGGCCGATGGACACGGTGTTGATCCCCGAGCGCACGGCCTCGGCGATGTAGGCCGCCTCGTACAGCGCGATCACGATCACCGCGGTGGTGAACAGCGGGAAGATCACCCCGACTTCGGGCAGGCCGAAGACGAACAGGACGAGCAGGACCAGCAGCGGGGTGTTCTGGAAGGTCTCCACGTACACGGTGCCCACTCCGCGCAGGGCGGCGACGGGGGACACCCGCATGGCGGCCACCACGATGCCGATCAACAGCGCGCCGGCGAAGGACAGCGCGGTGAGTTCGAGCGTGGTGGTGATGCCGTCGGTGAAGGCGGAGAGATGTCGCAGCACGACATCCATCGGCGATGGCCTTTCGGGAGGGGGCGGAGAGGGGGCGCGGGCGGGTCCCGGCGCGCGGAGGACCGCTTCGGGGCGCCGGGCGGCGGCCTGGGGCCGGGTGCCCGGGCCGGCAGGGGACCCGGCCCGGGGCGGCCCGGGTCGGGAGGGCGTGGCGTGCCGCTCTCCCGACCCGGGGGATCAGGAGCCGGGCACGCCGCCGATCGCGGGCGGCGTCGGCGGGTTGCCCTCGATGACCGTGCCGAGGGTCTGCTTCCAGACCGTCTGCCACGCGCCGTTCTGGCCGATCTTGCGCAGCCAGTCGTTGACGAACGTCTTGAACGCGGCGTCGTCGTGCTTGAGCCCGATGCCGTACGGGTCGGCCGTGAACGGCTCGCCCACCACCGTGGTGTCGGGGTTCTGCTTCACGTCCGCGACCAGGAGCGCCTGGTCCTGGACGTACGCGTCGCCGCGGCCCTGGCGCAGCGCCGTGACGCACTCGGGGTCGCTGCCGAAAGTGACCACCTTCGCGTCCGGCGCGACCTGCTTGATCGCGGCGATCGCCGGGGTGTTCGCGCCGGCGATCACGGTCTTGCCGTTCAGGTCGGCGGGCAGCTTGATGCCGCTGGTGCCCTTCTTGACCAGGATGGCCTGGCCGGACGAGTAGTACGGGCCCGCGAAGGCGACCTGTTCGGCCCGCTTGGGAGTGATCGTGTAGGTCTGGAAGACCACGTCGACGGTGCCGTTCTGGAGCAGCGCCTCACGGGTCTCGGTCGCCGAACTGACGATCTTCACCTCGGGCTTGCCGATGATGTACTTCGCGAGCAGCCGGCCCATCTCGGCGTCGAACCCGTCGGTCTTGCCGGATATCGGGTTGAGCTGCGACCACAGCGGGGCGTCCTGGGAGCCGCCGACGATCAGGTAGCCGCGCTCCTTGATCCTGGCCATCGTGGAGCCGGGCAGGATCGCGGTGTCCGGTGCGACGTCGGCCTGCTTGGCGACGTCCTCGCCGGCGGGCTTGGCGCCGCCGGGGACGTCAGAGGAGGAGCCGCCGGAACAGGCGGCCAACGCGGTCAGGGACAGTGCCGCGAGGACCGCCGGGGCGGCGGTGCGCAGGCGACGCGGGGACGCGGCGGTGCGCAGGCGACTCAGGGGGAAGCCGGACATCGGGGGCCTTCCTTCGCAGGTGTGTGGGGACGAGGGCGTGCGGGGCCGGGGAGCGGAGCGGTGGCCCCGACGCTCGGCGGTGCGGGTGCTGCGATGGGCCGGGGTTGGTGCCGGTCCGGTGACCCGGGACCCGGGGCCGCGGAGGGCCCGGTGGGCGGTGGTGTGGCGGCCGGGTCGGTCAGTGGTTGAGCACCTTGGACAGGAAGTCCCGGGCGCGTTCGGTGGTCGGGGCGGTGAAGAAGGTCTCCGGCGTGCCGACCTCGACGATCCGGCCGTCCGCCATGAAGACCACCCGGTCGGCGGCCCGGCGGGCGAAGCCCATCTCGTGCGTGACCACGACCATGGTCATGCCCTCGCGGGCCAGGTCGACCATCACGTCCAGGACCTCGTTGACCATCTCCGGGTCCAGCGCGCTGGTCGGCTCGTCGAACAACAGCACCTTGGGTTGCATGGCCAACGCCCGGGCGATGGCCGCGCGCTGCTGCTGGCCGCCGGACAACTGCGCCGGGTAGTGGTCCGCCTTGTCGGCGATACCGACCCGGTCCAACAGCGCCCGGGCCCGCCGGTCCGCGTCGCTCGCGGACAGGCCCTTGACCCGGGTCGGCCCGAGCGTGACGTTCTGCAGCACGGTCTTGTGCGCGAACAGGTTGAACTGTTGGAAGACCATGCCCACTTCGGTGCGCAGCCGGGCCAACGCCCGACCCTCGGCGGGCAGTTCCTCCCCGTCCAGCAGGACCACGCCCGAATCGACGTTCTCCAGCCGGTTCAGACAGCGGCACAGCGTCGACTTGCCCGCGCCGGAGGGGCCGATCAGCACGACCACCTCGCCGGCGGCGACGGTCAGGTCCACATCGGTCAGGACGCGGACCGCGCCGAACGACTTGTTGATGGCGCGTGCCTCGACCATGGGCGTCAGTACGGCGGAAGAAGGCGACGCGGACTTCATCAACGCTCCATCTTTGTTCGGAATCGAAGTTTCGTGTGACAGTAGAAGTGAAATTCGAAGGAAGTCAATGCCTTGCTGGTTATTACGGGGTGTGCTATTCCTGTCACTGCCGTACCGCAGCAGGTGTGCCTCGAACGGGAGTGGGACGTTGGCTGGAAGCGCGGGTGACCTGGTGCGACTCGTGGCCAAGGGGCACGGTCGATCCCGGGCGGAACTCGCCCGATTGAGCGGCATGGCTCCGTCGAGCGTCTCGCTGCGCGTGGAGGAACTCATCGACGCGGGCCTGCTGCGCGAGGACGGCGAGGGCGCCTCGCGGGGCGGCCGGCGTCCCCGTCAGCTACGGCTGCACGAGAACGCGGGTGTGGTGGTGGCCGTCGACGTGGGCACCCACCACGTGCGGATGGCGGTGCTGGACCTGGCCGGCCGAGTGCTCCTGGAACACGAACTCCCGGGCGACATCGCGGAGGGGCCCGAGCGGGTGAGCGAACGCCTGCTGGAGCACATCCGGATGACGCTCCGTCAGGCGACGGTCGAGCGACTGCCGCTGCTCGGGGTCGGCATCGGCATGCCCGGCCCGGTCGACCCGGGCGCCGCCAAGGTGGTCGCACCGTCGCGGATGCCGGGCTGGAACGAGTACCCGATCGGCCGCCGGATGAGCGAACTGCTGGGCGTACGCGTGGTGGTGGAGAACGACGCCAATCTGATGGCGGTGGGCGAACACCGCTACGGCTGGCCGGATCGGGACAACCTGATGGCGGTCAAGGCCGGCACCGGGATCGGCTGCGGCATCATCGCGTCCGGGAAGCTGCACCGGGGGCGGGGCGCGGCCGGCGACATCAGCCACGTCCCGGTGCACGTCCCCGAACCGGTCACCTGCTCGTGCGGCCACTCCGACTGCCTGGAGGCGCACGCGAGCGGCGCGGCGCTGCGGCGGACGCTGCGTGCGCAGGGGATCGAGGTCTCCTCGTCGCGGCAACTCGTCGAACTGGTCAACGACGGCGTTCCGGAGGTGACCACCCTGGTGCGCAACGCCGGCCGCCTGGCCGGTCAGGTGCTGACCCCGCTGGTGAACTTCTTCAACCCCGACGTGCTGGTCCTGGGCGGCGGCCTGTCGGCGGCCGAGCCGTTCGTCGCCGCCGTCCGCGGAGCCATCTACGAACGCTGCCTGCCGCTGGCCACCCGCGACCTGGAGATCGCCACCGCCGTCACCGGCCGCGACGCGTGCATGTTGGGCGCCGGAGCCCTGGTCCTGGACGAGGTACTGGCCAGCGAATGGGTGGACGACACCCTCTCCGCCCGCTGACCCCCGGGAGCCGGTCGTGGCCTCCCGTTGCTACGTTCCTTCCCGCAGTCCGGTGGCCGCCCCGGCCAACGGACGGTCCGAAGCCCTGGTGGCCGGCCACTTTC